>VGCJ01000010.1 GCA_016870035.1 Alphaproteobacteria bacterium | reverse complement strand
GTGCCCACAAATTCAGAATGTCAATCACTTCGGCGTTCAGCCCGCGAAAGCCCCATGTCTCATAAGCATGAACGATGCGATCACGATCGTTAGAGAGAAGTCCACGATAGAGATCGACTACGCCACCCACAAATTTGGCTGGGAAGATTCGGATACAGCCAAAATCGAGAAGATTGATGCCCGAGGCAACGCCCGCATCTTCAAACACGGTGTAATTGCCAAGATGCGGATCGCCATGGATGACGCCAAAGCGGCTGAAAGGATGCCACCAAGCCCGGAACATCGCGGTAGCCAGATGATTCCGAACTGTTTGATCGGATGATTTGAAATCAAGAATCTTGCGACCCTCGAGCCATTGCATGGTCAAGAGACGCGCCGTTGATAAGGATTGATGAATTCGCGGAACGCGCACAAGCGCTTCATCGGCAAGCATATGCGCATAAAGGGCAGCATGTTTCGCCTCACGACGATAATCAAGTTCTTCGCGAATACGCGCGGCAATCTCTTTGGCAATCTCACGTGTATCGACAGCAGGGTCGAATTGCCGATGGAGGGAAAACAAAATCTCAAGCTGCAAGAGATCGGCTTCAACAGCGGAAGCCATATCGGGATATTGAAGTTTCACCGCAAGCTTCTTACCGGTTTGATCAGTGGCTTGATGCACTTGCCCAAGCGATGCGGCAGCCGTTGGATGAAGATCAAAATGAGAAAAATGCGATCGCCATTCCGGCCCTAATTCGGCAATCATGCGGCGCTTAACAAAGGCCGCGCCCATGGGTGGCGCTTGGCTTTGAAGTGTCGCCAATTGCGCCGCATAATCAGGTGGCAAAGCATCAGGTATGGTTGCGAGCAACTGCGCAACCTTCATCAAAGGACCCTTTAATCCCCCAAGCGCAGCGGTGAGCGCTGTTGCGTTACGATCATCGACATTCTCAAGACCGAAGAGACGCCCGCCGACAATACGCGCTGCGACACCGCCAACATTGGTGGCCACGCGCGCATAGCGTATAGCTCGACCAGAGTAGCGGTTCCGTTCAGGATCTAATTCACTCATGACTCTATCCACCATCACCACCTCAATACGAAAAAGTAATGATGCCGGATCGATTAATCCATAGACTCAAGCTCGACAATCATCCGCTCGATCAAAGATAGCCCAACTTGCCAGAAGGCCGGATCGCGTGCATTAAGTCCAAAAGGCGCCAAAAGTTCGGAATGATGTTTTGTACCGCCCGCTGCAAGCATCGCAAGATAGCGCTCAGCAAAACCTTCTACAGCATTCTCGTAAACTGCGTAAAGCGAATTTACCAAGCAATCACCAAACGCATAGGCATAAACATAGAAGGGCGAATGGATGAAATGCGGAATATAAGTCCAGAACGTTTCATAACCATCGCCCAAGCGAATTGATGGCCCAAGACTTTCACTTTGCAATTTGAGCCAAATCTCGCCGATCTGCTCTGAGGTGATTTCACCATTTCGCCGTGCCTGATGAATTTCGCGTTCGAATGTATAAAACGCGATCTGCCGGACAACCGTGTTGATCATATCTTCAACTTTGGCGGCCAACATGGATTTGCGTTGTTTTTGATCTTTCGTCCGATCGAGAAGTCGACGGAATGTCAGCATCTCACCGAAGACTGAGGCTGTCTCTGCAAGCGTCAATGGAGTCGGCGCCATCAACGCACCATTGGAAGCGGCCAAAACTTGATGAACGCCATGCCCCAATTCATGCGCAAGCGTCATCACATCACGCGGTTTTCCAAGATAATTAACAAGCACATAAGGATGAGCTGACGGCACAGTCGGATGCGCGAAAGCACCTGGTGCTTTTCCTGAACGCACGGGTGCATCAATCCAATTTTTGTCAAAGAAGTCATTTGCGATCGAGGCCATGCGCGATGAAAAATCTCGATAGGCTTCAAGCACCATCGACCGCGCATCAGTCCAGGGAATTGTCGGCTGTTCTATTTGCGGAAGTGGCGCGTTACGATCCCAATGATCAAGTGCATCTTTGCCGAACCACTTCGCTTTCAGTTTGTAATAGCGATGAGAGAGACGCGGATAGGCCGCACGCACCGCGCTTACCAGTGCTTCGACAACTTCACGTTCAACGCGGTTTGAAAGATGCCGGCTATCGGCGATATCTGTAAAATTTCGCCAGCGATCAGAGATCTCTTTATCTTTCGCAAGCGTGTTGGTGATCAACGAGAAAGTTCGGAGATTAGCACGAAATGTATTAGCGAGCGCATCAGAGGCGCGACGTCGTACAGAGTCATCCGGATCCTGAAATTTATTGAGAATCGGCTCAAGAGTCAGCTCTTCGCCATCAAATTCAAATCGCAACGCTGCCATGGTTTCATCAAAAAGGCGATTCCACGCATTCACGCCGGTCACTGACTTTTCGAGAAAAATTTGCTCGAGTTTATCATCAAGCTGATAGGGCTTTTCAAGTCGAATATCTTTAAGCCACGGCGCGTAGTGAGAGAGCGGCGCTTGTGCTGCGGCTTGATCGAGGATTGCATCATCGAGGCGATTAAGCTCAAGAGTAAAAAAGAGAAGTTCGGTGCTGAGCGTAGTCGCGCGATCCTGAGTATCGCTATAAAATTTTGCGCGTGCTGGATCCGTTGTGTCGCCTGAATAGACGAGACCCGCATAAGAGAGGATACGCCCTAATTTGTCATCTATGGCTTCATAGCGCTTGATTGCTTCATGCAAAGCGGAAGAGGGTAAGCTCCCTTTTAGAAGTGCATCAAGCTTACCACGATAGTCGGCGGCGAATTTACGCGCTTCCTGTTCGACCCACTCAAAATCTGATTTCAACTCGGCAGAATCAGTGCCCGGGTAAAGATCTGTCAAATTCCATTCCGGCAAAATCCCAAGGGCCTTGGTCTCCGATGCAGAAAGGCCCGCGGACGCGGCGCGATGAATGGGGAAGCGTGATGAAAGAAGCGTGCGCATGAAGGGTCCAACTCAGGTTAAGACTTAGATCATGATGGTTAAGAAAGAGATCGCTTTTGTTAAGACTTGGCGAAAGATCCCTTATTCATACAAAGCGCCCCCTGCTCAATCAATAAAAAACGAGCTTTGCGGAATGCGGCATTAAAGCGGCATTTACCAAACAACGACACACTCGAGCCGAATCATAATGCTCTCGAGTACGCATTGTATGAAGCGTAAAATTCTGATCGTTGAAGATGATCCCGTGCACCAGAGCCATCTCGCGCGCTTGGTCACGCGTTTGGGTCACGAGCCCGTTGCTTTTGCCTCAGGGCAAGAGGCGCTTGATGCAATCATGAAGAGGCGTGATCCGGCGATTGCGGCCATTCTGCTCGATCTTGTCATGCCGGATCTCGATGGAATGGGTGTGATCACAAGGTTACATGCGGCGGGCTATCGCACACCCATTATCGTTCTCGTGAAGCCGACAGCCCTCGATTCGGCGCTCGCGGCGATCGCAGCCGGTGCGCAGGATTTCTGCCTGATTCCTGCGGGGTTCGAGCGTATTGCCGTATCATTAAAGAACATGCTGGCGCCATCCGAGATGTCCCTAAAGGATATGTCGGCAACCCAGACAAGCATTATCCCTCTCTCGGCTTCTAAGCCCTTATCTTTTCGCGATCCGTTATTGGGATTGGGAAAAGAGCCTCAACATCACGACGTATTTTCCGCATCCATTCCTTTGATTGATCACGACGGGGAATTACGATCACTCGCCTCAATTGAAAAAGATGTGATTGCTTTTGCAATCAAAAATAATACGCAACCTTTTGCCGCTATTGCACGCGCCTTAGGCATTAGTCGATCCACACTCTATCGCCGGATCGAAGAGATCACTCAAAATGAATTTAAAATTAGTCCGCCTGCTTATGGGGATGCCGCATGAGATCAATTGCATCGACTCTTTTCCTCTGCCTTGCGTCTCTTCTTCTTATCAGCGGTGAGCCTTATGCCTTTGCAGAAGATCGCGCCCCCGCGATTGAGGCACGAGATACACAAAGCAGTCTTGATCTGACAAATCGGATTACGGAAGAAATCAAAGCGCTTCGTCTATCGGGGTCGCTACCAGCAATCATTATGAAATGGCCAAAAGCCGATCGTGAAAATTTTCTTAATTTCTACACGGCTCGCAATGATGCACCTCTTTGGTTTGGCGGCACGATTCTGGATGAGCGTCGTGAAAGCCTCCAGCGCCGCCTCTTGAGCGCCGATGAAGACGGCATGAATGCAAGCGATTATCCAGCGCCGCTTATCTCTGCAACGGAAACGGATCCTCGGAAAATCGCCGAAGCGGATTTGATCTTATCTGCGAGTGCTGTTGCTTTTGCACGCGATGCGCGCGGCGCGCGGATCGATACAATCAAACTGTCAAAATTGATTACACCGCGATTAGTGATCCCGCGTCCGACAATGGTTTTAGCGGATTTGATGGGCACACAGAATGTGGGAGATCGCCTGCAATCTTATCAACCCCATCATAATGGCTATCTTGATCTTAAAGCCAAATTGTTGGAGCTTCGTGAAACGACGGGAAGTCTAAGTCAGACAGTGCCAGTCACCAAAGCGCTTCCGCAAAAGACACGCACGACGACGGCAATGGTCGGTATGATAATGCCAAGTGCATTTGACATCGTTGTGAATATGGAGCGTTGGCGTTGGGTACCACCAGAGCTTGGTGAAAATTATATCTTTGTGAATTTGCCTGAGTTCACCCTAAAATTCATTCGAAAAGGTGAAATTGCATATGTCACAAGAACGGTTGTGGGTAAGCCGGATACGCCAACGCCTTTGTTTTCAGCCGCCATCAACTCGCTGATCATCAATCCCAGCTGGCATGTCCCGCAATCGATTGTCCGCAATGAGTTTCTTCCAAAACTTGCGGAAGATCCGGCATTTGCTGAAAAATCAGGATATGAGATCACCCAAGACGGTGACATGACTTATATCCGGCAACCTCCCGGTGAGCGGAACGCTTTGGGTTTTGTAAAATTTAATCTACCCAATGAACATGCAGTCTATTTGCATGATACGCCGATGCGCAAACTCTTTGCCAACACGGATCGTGCCTATTCACATGGTTGTGTGAGAGTTGAGAATCCCTTCTCGCTCGCAGCGATGGTTTTGAAAAATCCGAAATATGCCGAAGACGCATTGAAGTCTTTCGTCGGTCGTGATGAACGCGTCATCAAATTAGAGGAACCGCTCCCCGTACATTTAGCCTATTTCACAGTGATCACGGGTGAAGATGGTCAGCTCAAGCGGCTCGGCGATATCTACGGATATGATAATCTCGTTTTGACTACGTTGAAGCTTGATCAGCATCGTAGTTTCGCGGCTCTGAAATAACAGCAAAGCAGACATCATCGGTTTCGAGTGGTCTTTATCCATAAAGGCTGATAGAAGGACGCGGTCCATCTTATGGACCGACCTTTAGAAGCCCCATGCAAAAAACCTCAATCGGCCCGCTTGAATGGACGCTGCTTATCGGTCTTTCGATCATCTGGGGTGGCTCCTATCTTTTCATGAAGGTCGCGGTTGCCTCGGTACCGGTTTTCACAATTGTCTTTGCGCGTGTGGCGCTTGGCGCTTTTGCGCTTGCACTCATTATTCTTGTCATGCGCACTGAATTTCCAAAAAGCGTGGGCGTTTGGCGTGCATTTCTTGGCATGGGCATCATCAATAATGTCATTCCGATGAGCCTCATCGTCTATGGCACGAGCAAGATTGATGCGGGTCTTGCGTCAATCATCAATGCGATGACACCGCTCTTCGCGATCATCATCGCGCATTTTGCAATAACAGACGAACGTTTCACGGCTAACCGACTGATCGGCGTGGCCTTAGGTGTCTGTGGTGTGATTGTGCTGATCGGCCCGAGTTTTCTTTTTAATTCGGATGTCAATATTTGGGGCGAGTTAGCCTGTCTCGCGGCAACTTTATCCTATGCATCAGCAAGCATTTTTGGACGTCGTTTCACGCGTATGAAATTGCAACCGATTCAGATTGCCTTTGGTCAAACGGCATCAGCATCTCTCGTCTTGCTTCCAATCTCGTTTATAATTGATAAGCCTTGGACGATTGGCTTTCCAACAGAAGGCGCGATCCTGAGCATTGCCGCGCTTGGCATTCTCTGCACGGCGATTGGTTATCTCATGTATTTCCGTGTGCTCAATAATTCGGGAGCGGTTGCCGTTTCACTTGTCACGTTGTTGATACCACCAAGTGCTTTGGTGCTTGGAATATTCGTACTTGGTGAAATCCTATCCCTCACCGATCTTCTCGGTATGGGATTGATCGGTGTTGGACTTGTTATCGTAAACATTAAAAAGAAATCCGCTCATCTGATCAGTGAGCGGAACAATGCCACTACATCTTCATAAACAGCTTTTTTAAACGGAATTACAAGCGAGGGTAATGTTTCAAGCGCAGCCCATCGCCAATTTTCAAATTCCGGCTTGTGACCACCCGGTGGCGCAAGAATATTGATCTCGCTATCTTGCCCTTCAAAACGGAAAGCAAACCATTTTTGCGTTTGACCGCGATATTTGCCTTTCCATGCCGATTTCGCGACATCGGGCGGTAGGTCATAAGTCAACCACTGCGGTGCTTCGGCGATCAGAGATACGCTCGTCACACCCGTCTCTTCGGCAAGTTCGCGCAGTGCCGCCGGATAAGGCTCTTCGTCTTTGTCAATTCCACCTTGCGGCATCTGCCATGAGTGATTCGCGTCAACATGTTCGGGACCCGCTTCGGCGCGGCGTTGGCCGACAAAAATCAAACCTTTCCGATTGACGAGCATAATGCCGACATTCCGGCGATAAGGCAGATCCTCATTACGCATACCGACTACCTTTGCTGCAACAGCACCGCGCTCGCTGGTACAAGACGAACCCCTTGCGCAGTTAAGCCTTCGCTCCACTTCTTTAGGCGCTCTATCGCAAGAGGTGTGATCACCGCAACCCCCAAAGCCGAACCGTTCTTTTTTGCCTCAGCTGTCAATCGCTGGAGAGCTTCATCAATCCCATTTGACGACACATCACGATGGATCAGAATATCGATCCGCGCATGATTATTCTGCGATGCGGCCATTGTTTTATCAGGCAGTGAATGAGTCACCAGTCCAAGCCCGCGCGTTTCGGCTTGGCGGGTGAGGAGGTCTTTAACATCCGGAGAAATAAACCCGTCCGAACCGGAGATCGCAAGCAGACCCGCATAGCCAGCTACCCGCGCCATCGACCATTTCAAACGAGTGAGATTTTCGGCTTCACCCGCTGCCGGCACGAGCACCTTTGGTCCGGCATCTTCAAAAATCTGTTCGCGGGAAATGAGCGGGAGATCCAGAAACACTTCATGCCCTTCTTCGCGAATCTCCCCCGATTGCCGATCAATCTCACGCGCATAGGGCGAAAGGGCAAAAGACATATCGCTCGGCAATCTCAAAATGGCTTCAAGTGTCGCCAGTTGTCCAATGCCTACCCCGCGAAGAATGATGGCGACACGAGGCTCGGATGAAGCAGGCTCCACTTGTGGCCGCAGTGGTCGCGCATAAATACTCAAGGGAGTTGCGCCATCATCGGCGCAGATTGGCAAGACACCTTCTGGGATAATCTCAATCAGCCGAGGATCAGGCACCGGTGGCAATCCATGCGGCGACAAAGGACGACGTGACGCGCTAGTGACGACCGTTTCTTGCGGCCAATCAATCGTAACGACCACATTGGGCAAAGGTGGCGCGCGAAACTAGCCTTTATGACAAGCCAGACCCAGCGCCCCGAGTGTCATCAAAGTCAAAACACTCATCGCGATGGCGATGGACCCGTAAGATCCCGATGGGTTTTGATCTTTCGTTGGGGAAGATGGGTCTAATGACGGCAAAGACGTCGCTTCTGATATCGACATGGAGACGCTCGCTTAAACGGACAAGGAGAGTCATCATGATCGATAAAAAGCGGGAATTTCTCGTTAATTTATGATTCAAATTTTAAGGAAGCGAGAACAATTTTGTTCTCGCTTCTTTTGATGTTTAATTCGCTGGCGTTGTATCTTTTGACGGCTCGGCGAGGCTGCCTGATTTGATACCGCGCAACAGATCAAGAGCATATTGCAATTGCTTATCCTGCCTGGGATCAGTTGGAACATAGGCCGATGAACCGCCTTGCTCATTCGCACCATTTTTCAGATGGCCCTTCAGAGCTGCTTCACCCTTAGTCTCATCCTTACCTTTGATTTCATCAGGTACGTCTTGCAGCACCTGGATGTCAGGATCGATACCCTTGGCTTGGATCGAACGACCCGACGGAGTATAATAACGCGCCGTCGTCAAACGCAGAGCGCCGCTCGGTCCCAGTGGAATGATGGTCTGCACCGAGCCTTTACCGAAGGAGCGCGTGCCGATGATGGTTGCGCGTTTATGATCTTGCAAAGCGCCGGCAACGATTTCAGAGGCCGAAGCGGAACCGCCATTGATCAAAACCACAACGGGTTTTCCACCGGTCAAATCTCCCGAGCGGGCGACATAACGTTGCGCGTCATCAGGATTACGTCCACGCGTTGAAACAATTTCACCACGTTCCAGAAACGCGTCGGAAACCGCAATCGCTTGATCAAGCAACCCGCCCGGATCATTACGAAGATCGACGACATAGCCTTTGAGTTTATCGGCAGGAATATTCTTCGTGGCTTGATCAATCGCGTTTTTTAAACCTTCTGATGTCTTCTCGGTAAATTGCGTGATGCGGATATAGCTCACATCATTTTCAATGCGCGATTTCACTGATGAGATTTTGATAATCTCACGCTTGAGGCTGACTTCAAATGAATCAGTACCCTTACGACTGATGCGCAATTTCACAGAGCTGTTCACCGGGCCGCGCATACGATCAACGGCTTGATTGAGTGTGAGGCCTTGAACAGAATCACCGTCAATCTCGAAAATGAAATCGCCGGCAAGAAGACCCGCACGTGAAGCGGGTGTGTCGTCAATCGGTGTGACGACTTTTACAAAACCGTCTTCTTGAGTGACTTCAATGCCAAGGCCACCAAATTCACCTTTGGTCTGGACCTGCATATCCTTGAAGCTCTTCGGATCCATATAGCTAGAATGCGGATCGAGACCGGACAACATGCCGGATATTGCTGATTCAATCAGCTTCGCATCCGCAGGCTTCTCGACATAATCGGTGCGGATTTTTTCGAACACATCGCCGAACAAATTTAGCTGGCGATAGGTTTCAGAACTTGCCGCCACAGCGCTGATCGTGCCGACTGGAAACCCTTGCAATGTGAAAGCAACGAGGCCGCCACCGAAAACGGCACCTGTGAGCAAATACGCCAATCTACGCATCATCCGCGACCTTTCCCTACCGCTGCAAAGGACCACCAGGGTGTCGGATCAACCGGTGTGCCTTCTTTGCGGAATTCAACATAAAGCACAGGCTGAGCCGGAATTGCACCGGCCTGCGTCTGCTGATCTTTTGACGGATCGCCCATCACAGCAACAGGCTCGCCCGCCAGAACGAACTGACCAAGATTTACGCTGATCCTGTCCATGCCTGCAAGCAAGATGTAATAGCCGCCGCCCATATTCAGAATCAAAAGCTGGCCATAGGTCCTAAAGGGTCCGGCAAAGGCGACCCAGCCATCGGAGGGCGCGGAGACAAGAGCCCCCGGCCGTGCTTCAAAGGTCACGCCGCGGGTCAAGCCGCCGACGGGGTCACGTGCATTAAAACCACGCAGCAAAGTGCCGCTCACTGGCACAGACAAAAGACCCTTCAGCTCACCAAAGCCAACTTTCGGCGCTTGGCGTGCAGGATCACGAAAGGCTAAGGCGGCGAGTTTGTTACGGGCATCCCGCGCGGCGGGATCATTCGCGGCTTTCGCTTCTTCTTCAGATTTCGCGGCTGCTGATTTTGCATCCCGCGCGGCCCGCGACACGCTATGCACCTCGGTCTCGAGACGACCGATCAGGTCCTTCAAACTCTGGCTCTTTGCCGCGAGCGCTTCGGCTTTTTTAGCGTATTCTTCAACGCGGCTTTCCGCGCCTGAGATTTCTTTTTGGCGGGCCTCAACCAGAAGAGAAATATCTTGCCGATCACGCACAAGACTTTGCACGTCGCGCGCGAGTCCGTCGCGCTCGGCCGCCGCGGAAGATCGTATTCTCTCAATTGCCGCAAGATCGGCTGCCAATTTATCCGTCTCGGCTTTTAGATCCGGTACAACCGAACCCAACAAAATAGCGCTACGAACCGTATCAAGCACATGATTTGGATCAGCCATCAAAATCGGAGGAGGCATCGTCCCCACACGTTGAAGCGCGGCAAGAATATCAGTGGCAACCGCTTGGCGAGTCTCAAGCGATGCGCGCGCTTTGGCTTCTGACTCAGTTAAAGCGGTTAAACGATCTTCAACCGAGCGAATGCGTATTTCTGTTGCGCGGATGCGATCCGTTGTCTCGATCAATCTTTGATTCAATCGCGCACGATCATTTCGTAGCGTTTCGATTTCCTCTTGTAGGCGCGAGCGTTCTTCAGATCCGCTTTGTAACAGCTGTTCGGTTTCTTGTAACTCAAGTTGACGCGTTGTTTTTTCAATCGATGAATCAGACGCATGCCCAGGCGTGAATGGCAAAAGCATCATCAACCCGATCAGAACGGGTTGAAAACTTTGAACGCAAAATCGATAACCGCGCATAATTACATAAATATCCTGTCACGCCCGATGATAAGGATGACCACTCATCAAGGTCATCGAACGATAAAGCTGCTCTGCCAGAATAATGCGCGCTAATTGATGCGGCAATGTCACGGCACCAAAAGCGATGACAGACTGCGCCTCTTTGACAAAGTCAGGATCAAGTCCATCCGCACCACCGATTACAAATGACAGAGACCGAGAACCATTATCCCGCAAAACTTGAATTTTTTTTGTCATGGCTTCGCTGTCGATGGATTGGCCTTTGGCATCAAGCGCGACAAATACCGAATCAGAGAGGCGCTGCCTGATCATGTGCGCTTCTTCGATTTTTCGATCGTGCGGGCGTGTGGCGCGACTCTCGGCAAATTCAACCACGTCAAAACCGGTAACGGCTAGACCGCGTCCCTGATCACGCGCGCGGTTTAAATAGCGGTTGACCAGCTCACGCTCGGGACCCTCTTTCAGGCGTCCCACCGCCAGGATCTCGACTTTCACAGCATCACCGTCACGAAACGGCGCGTTCGACCGGGCGATCCGATCCCCACATTTTTTCGAGATTGTAGAAGCTGCGCACTTCGGGCCGGAAAATGTGTACAATCACATCGCCGGCATCGATCAGAACCCAATCGCAATGCGGCATGCCTTCGACGCGCATACCTGTGTGACCTTCGGCTTTGAGTTTCTCAATAAGCTGATCGGCGATCGCGCCGACATGGCGATTGGAGCGTCCAGAGGTCACAATCATGGCATCGGCGAGTGAGGTTTTGCCAGCAAGATCAATTGCAATTGTATCTTCGGCTTTAGCGTCTTCAAGCGTTACGAGAACATCTTGAAGCATAGCGCCCTGCGATGGATTGTTCACTTTCGCGGACGCAGACCAGCTTTTTCTTGTACCGGCGGACGTGACGGTCTGTGTCAGTGGTCATTCCCCATGATTATCGGCCCTCAAAGGACCCGCATTGAACCTGCCTGAAGCATCGACAAAATTCAACATAATCTTCATTCCTTACGATTCAATGACGTTATCGCAATGCGGTCGAAGAGAGGCTTGAGCGCGGCCCGTGTAAAACCATCAAAGCGGGGGCGGGCTGATCAGTGAGAACAGAGGCTTTCAACTCGGAGAGCCGGAAACGCTCCAATGCCAATGCAGCGGGTGCGCGCAGCGCATGGTGGGTCGAGCCCGGGCGATCTATAACTGCAATGGGAAATGTTGCCGCGATCTCTTGCCAACGTGCCCAGCGATGAAAGCCTTCAAGATTGTCCATGCCCATAATCCAAACGAAACGGGCCATTGATGACCGTTGCTTGAGATAAGCAAGCAACTCATAGGTGTAGAAACTTCTCAGATGCTCTTCGATGGCAATGACATGAATCTTTGGATGTGACGCGATCCGACGCGCCGCTGCAATCCGCACTTCGGTTGATGGCAAATCTCTTTTGTCTTTGAGCGGATTTCCTGGTGTTACAATCCACCACACCGCATCGAGTTTTAAGCGACGCAAAGCCGTCAAACTCACAAGACGATGAGCCGCATGAGGCGGATTAAAGGATCCTCCAAAAATGCCGATGCGTTGCCGCCGTCCATGGGGAGGCAGAAGCGGCATCAGAAGCGAAGTGGATTGACCCGTCACCGCTTTCTTACCTTTCACGCTCTTGCTGATAAACCAAGATCATGACGCGCTTCTGCTAAGAGCCGATCAGACGCTTCTTCAATTCTTTCCTGCATCAAATCAAAGAACTTTTGTTGCTCGATACCGGGCTCAATTACCGGCAAAATATCGACAACGATTATTCCTTTTCGCAGTTTCAACGAACGACGCGGCCAATATACACCTGAATTCAAAGCGACCAGTAAACAGGGAACTTTCAGGCCCGAATAGATTTGTGCAATACCAAAACGATAAGCGGGTTCCGCGCCGGGCGGACGACGTGTGCCTTCAGGAAAAATCAGAATCTGACGTCCGTGATCAGCGTGGATTTCGCGATGTGCCGCTTTCACCAACTCAAGAAGTGTGCGGGAACCCCCCTTACGATTAATCGGTACATTCCTCATTTTCGCTAGAAACCACCCGAAGAGAGGAATGTAAGCCAATTCGCGCTTCAAAATAAAACAAGGATCGTCAAATAGGCTAAGAAGCGCAAAAGTCTCCCAAATGGATTGATGTTTTGCCGCGATCAAGAGCGGGCCTTTGGGTATGTTTTCCAGCCCCCGGAATTCAACTTTGATGCCGCCGACGATACGACAAAGCCAAAGATAATAACGACTCCACGCGCGCGCTAACGTGATAACGAAAGAACGAGGAAGAAGAAGAACGATGAGCCCTGCAAGCATCCATACAATCAAATTGGCGTAAAGAGCAATCATCAAAAGAAGCGCGCGAGGTGAAACGCCGGTCTCTTCCTTTTGTTGATCATGTGAACCGAGTGGCACTGTCATTTATCCCAAATTTGCAGTATGAGAAACTCTTTTGCTGATATTAATTCTTACAAGAGCGGCCATATATTTAATCGGCTCAAGAGTAATTGCATATAAAGTGCTGATGCGACCATGAAACACCTGCTCCCGGAGTGGCAAGCCCGCACGATAGGGATAAAGCGTTCGATCAGGTAAAAGCGCTCTCACCTCAAGCATGGCACGCGGCAAATGAAATCCGGCAGTCACAATGGCGAGTGATTTATAATCTTTTTCACGTGCCCAAAGAGCCGCCTCTTCCGCATTGCCTCTCGTATTCTGCGCCTGATGACCAAGGTCGATACAACAAGATGAATAAGGCGCAAGAGCAGGTACAACACGAACAAGATCATCAAGATCAGCTCGACCACCTACGCCGCTAATCAAAAGATGTTTTGTAACGCCGGACGATAATAGCCGCGCAGCATCCGTCAATCGATCAGGACCGCCTGTCAAAACAATCGCAGCATCAACAGAAGTGATTTCATTTTGATCATATCGGGCGAGGGCGGTGAAATAACTCACAAAACCCATGATCAAGATCATGAGTACAATAACGAGACTAATCGATAACAGTCGTTTAAATCCGAAGACTCTTTTCATGGCATGATCCATCATGCCAACCGGCCTAAAGTCGAATGAACCGTCAGCCGCGAAACGACACTAGCTAAAAAGGAAACAAAGAGGGCGACCGCCAATATGGCAATAAT
The DNA here is from genome assembly GCA_016870035.1 of Alphaproteobacteria bacterium. Classification (GTDB taxonomy): domain Bacteria; phylum Pseudomonadota; class Alphaproteobacteria; order Rhizobiales; family Beijerinckiaceae; genus CAIUPE01. The sequence continues at coordinate 26,718 of VGCJ01000010.1, read as the reverse complement.
GATCGCTAAACCGACAGATGACAAAGGATCAACGGCACCAAAGCCGAAGACGTCTTTCAATCCATCAGAGCCTGCAATCATAAATCTCAAAGCGCCAAGAATGATCAGTGCGAGACACGCACCCAAAATACCGCCTCTCAATCCAAGACTGAAAAAATGCCCCTGAAACACGCGCGCGATATAGCGATCATCAGCACCCATAAAATAGAAGACTTCAATAATCTCGCGATTACCGACCATGGCGCCACGCGTAGCAAAAACTATCGCCAAAGCTGTGGCCGTAAGGAAAAGAACAAGACCAAGCGCGGAAGCCACCACGAGCGTATTGCCGAGTTTAGTCAAACGCCTTGTCCAAGAGCGATGATCATCGACAACCATTCCCGGAATTTCTTTCGCTAATTGTTGTGCAACAACTTGAATGTCAGGAGGCACATCGGGATTTATTTCAACGGCAATCATTCGCGGTATCGAAAGACCGCCCAGCGAAGACGCGGGACCAAGCCAGGGTTCGAGCATGCGCAAAGTTTCATCTTGCGAATAAATGCGGACCTTCGTCACACCTTGCACTTGCTTCAAATACTCCGCCACGCGATTCAAATCCGCTTCAATCGCGCGACCCGTTTGTGGACGAAGCTGTACGGTCACTTCGGAAGATAAAAGAACTTGCCAACGCGCCGTGGCGGCTGACCCAAAAAGCACAAGACCCGCTGTTAATGAAACAATGAAGGTCAAAATGAAAATCACAGCCACAAGCGTACGATCCGTCAATGGATCGGGCGCCACCAATGAGTCCGTTGAAAAACGATTGAGAAAAGACTGCCACGTTGATCTTTGATTATAAAAATCAGTTGACGACATGGCCTAGCCCTCAACCTGTAAATGATGATTTTGCAACACAAGACGACGAGCACCTCTAATTTGCTCCATCAGCCCTATATCATGCGTTGCAATCAAAATGGCGGTACCTGATCGATTGAGTTCGACAAATAGTCGCAACAGGCGCTCTGCTAAAACCGGATCGAGATTTCCTGTCGGCTCGTCAGCGAGAAGAAGCTCTGGTTGCGAAACAAGCGCGCGCGCAATCGATGTCCGTTGCTTTTCGCCGCCAGACAGAACGGGTGGTTTGACATCAATCAAATCGTTGAGACCAATCCATTTCAATAATTCGATCACTTCGGCGCGATAGCTCGATTCCATTCGGCCACGAATTTTAAAAGGCAGCGCCACATTCTCATAAATCGTCAAATGATCGAGAAGTCGGAAATCTTGAAACACAATGCCCATACGTCGGCGCAGCAAAGTGAGACCGTCTTTATCAAGCTGCGCGGTATCTTGCCCGAAGATTGAAATCATCCCGCGTGTCGGTTTCAAGGATTGCAGGATCAAGCGGAGAATTGTCGTTTTACCGCTCCCCGATGCGCCCGTCAGAAATTGGAATGATTGCGGCATGATGGAAAAACTGATGTCGGTCAGAGTTTCCGGCGCTGCGCCATAGCGCAGTCCGACATTTTCAAACCGGACGAGTTCCCCGCCCCACCGATTGGATTGAGCCTGCACGCGAGTCTTCAACCTTCCTTAAAGGTCATGAGGGCATGATCACGAGCCATAGCAGGAAACTATTTTTGGAAGGAAGGGTATCTGATTCGTCATGCTGATCGTTTGCCCAAATTGCTCGAGCTCCTATTTCGTGCACTCAGAGACCCTCGGCGGCGAGCGGCGGATGATGCGGTGCGGCGTCTGCCGGTCCACTTTTCAGGCCGAGGCCGAGCCTAAATCACCCGAAATTCCAGAAGATTTCTTAAAATCGGTGACAGAAGCACCTTATTTTGAGAATAAGTCCCAAGCCGCCCCCACGCCGAAACAGCACCGTTCCCGTTTTGGAATGATGGCCGCCGGTATCGCGGGCTTTACCGGCCTGATCGCCGTGATCGGCGGCGTTGCACAGGATTTTGACCGGCTTAAAGTCCAAACAAGCCTATGGATCGCAGGCTTTCTGCCCGGACTCGCCACTCCGCGCCTCGCGATCCAAAACATCAAAACCCGTTTCAAGGGTGAAGGAGCGGATCGGGCCCTGATCATCGAAGGCATGATCCTCTCAGATGCGTCGACCCCCCATAATCTTCCAAGCCTCAGCTTTGAAATTCGCTCAGCGGTGGAAGACGGTTCCGTCGGGCAGAGCATTTTCCAGTGGATGATTCCGCCTCCGGCCCCCACAATCGACCGTGGAAACCCTGTTCCCTTTCGCGCAAGACTTGCCTCTCCTCCCCGGGAGGGTAAAGACATCGTGATCCGCCTCGCCGGCGCCTGAAAACACGGGGGGTGGCCGCTTTTGCCAGAGGGCAAAAGACATCGCCATGCTCGAGAGGTATCATGCCCCAAGAACGAAATGTCTCCGTCCTGATTGACGAAGCCAAAATTGCCGCCCGCAATACCGAGATTGCTCAAGAAATTGCGCGCAAAGATCCCAAAAGGCTTTTGGTCATCGCGATCCTCAAAGGGTCCTTCATGTTTGCAGCCGACCTGATGCGCGCGCTGCATCACGCGGGGCTCATGCCGCAAGTTGAATTCATGCATCTGTCGAGCTATCGCGACGCGACGATTTCATCAGGACAAGTCGTTATTCTTAAAGATGTCGAAAGCGATGTGCGTGACCGTGACATCTTGTTGATCGACGATATTCTTGAATCAGGCCGCACGATCGCTTTTGCGAAAGACCTTCTCGCCGCTCGCGGTGCACGCGTGATGTCATGCTGTCTTTTAGAAAAGCCTGGCAAACGCGCGGTTTCGATCAATGCCGACTTCGTTGGCTTCGTGATTCCGGATAAATTTGTGGTGGGCTATGGAATGGATGTGGCCCACTCCTATCGCCAACTCCCCTTTATCGGCGTGGTCGAATAAGCAACCGGTCCCAGATTAGGCGGACGCGTTTGATCTTTTTGGATAACCGATCCATCCATCAAGAATTGCGTTGAGCCATTGCTCGACATCGTGATCATGTTCAAACCATCCATCACGATGTTCATGAGGTGCGCGCGCGCCTTTGTGATTCATCTTTTCAAAAGAACGCGTAGTCCATCGGCAAATCATCGCATAGGTAACTTCGGGGTGAAATTGCAAGGCAAGCGTCTTTTGTCCGATGCGAAAGGCTTGATGCAGGAAGGCTTCGCCTTCGGCGAGCAACTCAGCGCCTTTCGGTAAATCAAATCCTTCGCGGTGCCAATGATAAACGGCACGCGGCCATTTAGCACCATGCGACCTCGCCCATTTTTCGCCCGCTTTTGTCGGACGAAGTGGATAATAGCCGATCTCGGTTTCTTCCTCAGGATGTTTATAAACCCGCGTACCCATCGCTCGACACAATAGCTGAGCGCCAAGGCATAGACCGAGAAAAGGCGTTTCTGCTTTGAGCGTACGTTCGATCAATTTGATTTCTTCGCCGATAAACGCATCAGGATCATTGGCGCTCATCGGGCCACCAAAGATCACAACGCCGGAATAATCTTTGAGATTGTCAGGTAGCGCTTCTCCCAAAGGCGGGCGGCGTGTGTCGAGTATAAATCCACGCTGGCACAAAACATACCCCACCCGACCGGGTGTTGAATATTCTTGATGGAGAATGATCAGAACCGGCTTAGTCACAGGCGAACATCAACACTCGACGCAGTTGGAAAATCATACACATTCATAAACAAAGATCGAGAGCACGGTTTGCCTCACCCTCTCCCATACACATCCTCCAAGCGCACGATGTCATCTTCGCCGGTGTAAGAGCCTACTTGCACTTCGATGACTTCAAGCGGCACTTTACCCGGATTGGCGAGGCGATGCACTTCGCCAATCGGGATATATGTGCTCTGATTCTCGTGCAGCTCGATGGTCTTCTCACCGATCGTGACTTCCGCCGTGCCCGAGACCACCACCCAATGTTCCGAGCGATGAAAATGTTTCTGAAGTGAGAGGCGGCCACCCGGCTTCACGGTGATGCGCTTCACATGAAAGCGCGGGCCAATATCGATGCGCTGATAGGCACCCCAAGGCCGATACATTTTGAGATGCTCGCTCGCCTCACGTTGGCTTTTGGCTTTGAGCGCTTCGACCAGAATTTTGACTTCGCCTGAGTTCTCTTTGTTGGTCACAAGCACCGCATCGCGCGTTGAGACGACAACGATATTGTCGAGCCCCGCAACAGTCGTGAGTACATCATCGGAATGAACAAGGCTGTTGGTGGTGTCGAGCAAAGCAACATTGCCGGTCGCGCGATTGCCACGCTCATCATGGTCAGACGCGTCCCAGAGCGCACCCCATGTGCCAATATCCGACCAATCAAATGAGGCCGTTACAACGGCGGCATGAATGGTCTTTTGCATAACAGCATAATCAATCGAAATTTTTGGTGCATTCGCGAAAGCTTTAGCGTTCAACAGTGTAGCGCCAAGATCTATGCTCGCTAACTGAAGCGCTGTGGCTGCGCACGCACTGATTTGCGCCGCATGACGCTCAAGCTCTTCGATCATTGTTTCTGGCTTGAACATGAAATTGCCGGAGTTCCACACATAGCCATCGGCGACAAGATCGCGTGCCCTCGACGCATCAGGCTTCTCAAGAAAAATCGCAATATGTCGCGCCTCACCTTCAACCTTTTCACCGGGCTTGATATAGCCATAGGCGGTTGAGGGATGAGACGGTGTTACACCAAAGGTCACAATCTTGCCGGCATTGGCAGCGGGCAAAGCGCGCTTCACGCTCTCGCGAAAGCCTTGTACATCGGCAATCATATGATCAGCCGCCAGCACCAGACCCAAGGCGCTCTCATGATGCTGCTTCACCCAATGCGCGGCCGCTGCAATCGCGGGCGCCGAATCTCTTGGGCTTGGTTCCATAAGAATATCCACCGCAACGCCCACCGCTTCGGCCTGTTCTTCAGCCAGAAACCGGAATTTCTCATTCGTCACAATCAAAGGCCTGCCAAACAGCGAGGGATCATCAACCCGCTTCAACGTCGCCTGAAATGTCGAGAGCGTCCCCAAAAGCGGCACGAACTGCTTCGGAAAACTATCGCGCGAAACCGGCCACAACCGTGTACCCGAACCACCGCATAAAATAATAGGAATAAGGGTCATGATGCGAGAGGCTCCATTTCCAAAAGATTACCCGACAATGAAATCGACAGGACGCATCACTGACCTGTTCGCTCAACAAACTATCCATCGGATTAATGCTTAGGCCCAGCTTCGGCAACAAAAAAACCCCGCGCCGAAACGCGGGGCTAAAGATCAATTGAGGGAGGAAATTGCGTTCAATGAAAATGAAACTCTGATCTATTTCCGCTTGTTCTGACGATTGGCGATCAAATCATCGACCACACCCGGATCGGAGAGCGTCGATGTATCACCCAGATTGCCAAATTCATCCTCGGCAATCTTACGCAAAATGCGGCGCATGATCTTACCCGAACGTGTCTTTGGCAGGCCCGGCGCGAATTGAATAAGATCGGGCGAAGCAATCGGGCCAATTTCTTTTCTAACCCATACGACAAGTTCTTTACGCAGAGCGTCGCTCGCTTCCGTTCCCGCCATTAAAGTCACATAGGCATAGATGCCCTGTCCTTTGATGTCATGCGGATAACCGACCACAGCGGCTTCCGACACTTTCTCATGCGCAACAAGCGCGCTTTCAACTTCGGCAGTGCCCATGCGGTGACCGGAAACATTGATTACGTCATCAACGCGACCTGTTATCCAGTAATAACCATCCGCATCACGACGGCATCCGTCACCTGTGAAATATTTTTTCGCATAAGTAGCGAAATAGGTTTCCATGAAGCGCTTGTGATCTCCATAGACTGTTCGCATCTGCCCAGGCCATGAATCGGAAATCACGAGATTTCCTTCGCATGCACCATTTTGAACAACACCATTCGCGTCAACAATCTCGGGCTTCACGCCAAAGAAGGGGCGCGTTGCAGAACCGGGCTTCAAAGCCGTTGCACCGGGAAGCGGTGTGATGAGAATGCCACCCGTCTCTGTTTGCCACCAAGTATCAACAATAGGGCAACGACCATCACCCACCACGCGGTGATACCACTGCCACGCTTCCGGATTGATCGGCTCACCAACCGAACCCAACAAACGCAAAGACGCACGTGATGTTTTCTTCACCGGCTCTTCGCCAGCGCCCATCAGCGAGCGGATCGCCGTCGGCGCGGTATAAAAAATATTGACCTTGTGTTTATCAACGACATCCCAGAAGCGTGAAATTGACGGATAGGTGGGAATGCCTTCAAACATCAATGTTGTCGCGCCATTCGCAAGCGGTCCATACACAATGTATGAATGACCGGTGACCCAGCCCACATCGGCCGTGCACCAATAGATGTCACCTTCATGATAATCGAAGACATGTTGATGCGTCATCGATGCGTAAACGAGATAGCCGCCTGTTGTATGAACGACGCCCTTCGGCGCGCCTGTTGACCCTGATGTATAGAGAATGAAAAGCGGTGATTCCGCTTCCATTGGCTCGGGCTTGCATTGCATTGCCACTTTTGCAGCTTCACCGTGATAATAATAATCACGACCATCCTGCATATGCACCGCACCGCCTGTGCGCTTCACAACGATTTGCGATGTGACAACGCCCGGAACACGTTCCAACGCTTCATCGCAATTGACTTTGAGCGGTACTTTTTTTCCACCACGTAAACCTTCATCGGCCGTGATCAGCACTTTGGATTTACATCCATCAATACGACCGGCAAGTGAATCAGGCGAAAAACCACCAAACACGATCGAATGTACCGCGCCGATACGCGCACAAGCCAGCATCGCATAAGCGGCTTCCGGAATCATCGGCAAATAAATTGTAACTGTGTCGCCTTTATGCACACCATGTGCTTTCAGAACATTGGCAAAGCGACAGACTTCATCATGCAATTCTTGATAGGTGATGTGTTTTGAATCACTCGGATCATCGCCTTCCCAGATGATCGCGGTTTGGTTCGCGCGATGGGGCAGATGGCGATCGATGCAATTCATCGACACATTGGTGATGCCGTCTTCAAACCATTTGATCGAGACCGCGCCCGGCGCGTAGCTCGTATTCTTCACTTTCGTGTAAGGCTTGATCCAATCAATACGCTTACCGTGCTCGCCCCAGAACGCTTCCGGATCTTTGACCGACGCGTTATACATCGCCTTATATTTGGCATCATCAACGAAAGCGCGTTTGGCCCAGTCTTGAGACACAGGATAGAGCTTGTCCGACATCGAATTTCCTCCCTCTGCGCGCCTAAGGCTCATGGGCCTCGGTGCGGGTCTTTCACAAAACGGCTCAATCAGGTCTTAAAAGACCCTTCTGCCTTGTTTTCTATTATGAATGCCCGCCCCCCTCGGGACAAGACGGGGAAGGGTCACACTTTGGTCGGGCAGGTGTTCGAAATGGGTAAATGGAAGCCAGCAGGCTCTATTCTGTGTGACTTGGTAGCCCAATACTGCGGTTTTTCAGCATTTAAAGCCTAAACCCCGCCCAATTTACAGATATGTTTCCACTCAGCCTCAGTCACGGGCTGCACCGAAAGTCGCATCGACGTGACAAGAGACATTTTCGCAAGCTTCAGGTCAGCTTTGATCTCAGCAAGCGAAATGGGGCGCTTAAACGGCTTCACCGCTTTCAAATCGACAACCACCCAGGGCTCGCCTGCTCCCGCTGTCGGATCGGGATAGGCTTCGCGGATCACTTCGACAATGCCGACGATCTCTTTGCCTTCATTCGAATGATAGAAGAAACCCTGTTCGCCTCTCTTCATCGCCATCAAATTCAGCTTCGCCAAATGATTACGCACGCCGTCCCAATGCGTGCCTTTCGCGCCGACTTTCACCTGCTGGTCCCATGACCATTTGAAAGGTTCAGATTTATAAAGCCAAAACGCCATTTTTAAATTCCTCTTTTCTTTTTTGTTACGGCGCGAAGGCGCCGGCGGCCCTTGCCCTTGCGCATTCAATCGCGTGCGAAATTATTCCCCTTTGATCGGGCGGTTCATCAGCAAATCAACAGCTGCGTCAACGGACAGCGCGCCATCCAAGATTGCGGCCATCGCAGCAACTATCGGCATATCGACACCACGCGCTTTGGCAATCTGATCAAGAATGCGCGCTGTAAACGCACCTTCAGCCAATTTGCCACCGCCCGCATCTGATACGGATTTGCCGCGCCCGAGATCATGACCGAATGAAAAATTTCTGGAATGAAGCGAGCTTGCGGTCAACACAAGATCACCAAGACCCGCAAGCCCCAATAGCGTTTCAGGCTTCGCATCATAAGTCTTTGCAAAGCGCTGCAATTCAGCAAAGCCCCGTGCAATCAAAGCCGCGCGTGCGCTCTCGCCAAGTCTGCGCCCTTGAACAATGCCGGATGCAATCGCGAGAACATTTTTTGCCGCACCACCAATTTCAACGCCACGCACATCGCTTGAATGATAAATTCGAAAACGCGGCGAAGAGAGCGCATACGCAAGATGTTCTGCAATTTCAGCAATCGGCGTTGCAAGGACAACGGCTGTCGGTAACCCTTTTGCCACATCATCAGCAAAACTTGGTCCCGATAGAATTGCGGGCATCGCTCCCGGTAAAGCATCGGCAACAATCTCGCTCATAAATTCACCTGAGCGTCGATCAATGCCTTTTGCAGCAATGATGACCGGAAGGCCGCTTTTCATCACCAAAGCAAGCGCTTCACAAATTTCGCGTACATATTGCGCAGGGATCGCGAGAATAATAGCACGCGCAGAAGATACGGCCTCTTGTAACGAGACTGTAGGTGTAATTGAAGGTGGTAAATGAATTCCAGGAAGACGTTTTTTATTCTCGCGCGTTGCGATCATTACAGCGGCTTGATCAGCATCGCGACTCCACAATGTCACACGACGCCCTGCTTTCGCAGCAGCAAGCGCCAAAGCGCTGCCCCAGGCGCCTGAGCCGATCACAGCAATCTCATCAAACATGGGTTTGATTATCCCTTATATCGGTTGTGACGGTGAGAGGCCAACGTGCACGCGGTGCGAAATCAAGTGGATCAATCAAGCCTTGCTGAAAACGCTCAAGTCCTGCCCACGCGATCATCGCGCCATTATCAGTACAGAGTGCGTGAGGCGGCGCAACCAAAGGTAATTTTTTGCGAAGCGCTAAAGCTTCGAGTCCTGCACGGATCGCGCGGTTGGCAGCAACGCCACCGGCTATCACAAGCGCAGTTACAGAAATGTGCAATTCATCAAGACGATCAAACGCCATACGTGTGCGATCAATGATGCTTTCAACAATCGCTTTTTGAAAGGATGCGCAAAGATCACGCACATCTTGTTCGGACAAAGGCGTAATTTTTTCAGCTTCGATGCGAACAGCGGTTTTTAATCCGGACAAAGAAAAATTTGGCTCTTTGCGTCCCATCAAAGGACGCGGGAATGCAAAGCGCAATGGATTACCTTCTTTCGCCAAGCGTTCGACTTCGGGTCCACCTGGATAAGTAAGGCCGAGCATCTTTGCGACTTTGTCGAAGGCTTCGCCAATCGCATCGTCGATTGTTGTCCCTAAACGCAGATAGTCATCAACGCCGTTGACAACGAGAAGCTGTGTGTGTCCGCCGGAAGCGAGCAACAACAAATAGGGAAAGGCTACACCAACTGTAAGACGCGGTGAAAGTGCATGCGCTTCAAGATGATTGACAGCCAGAAAGGGTTTCTTTGCGACAAGCGCCAAAGCCTTTGCGGTCGTCAATCCCACCATCACACCGCCAATGAGCCCCGGCCCTGCCGCGGCGGCAATCGCATCAATCTCCTTAAGCGCCACGCCTGCGCTCGCCAAAGCACGCTTCACCAGAAGATCCATCACTTCGACATGGGCGCGCGCGGCGATTTCCGGCACGACCCCGCCATAGGCCGCGTGATCCTCGATTTGGCTCAGCACTTCATTCGACAAAATCCGGCCGCGTCCGGAGACGTCGCGCTCGACCACGGCAGCAGCAGTTTCATCACAAGTGGTTTCAATTCCGAGGATACGCATCGCGAAGGCCTTCAACGCCCCTATCGCCGGGCAAAACGAGCCCCTATAGTCCGCCCCAAGCGGTGACCGGGCGCGCCCGACATCGCATGATGGGAGAACGAGGGCAAGGTCGAAGGTGTCGGCGTCAAATCCATTTAAAATCGGGACCCGTGGGAGTCCCCTCGCTTTGTGGCAGGCTCATGAGGTTGCCGCGCGTCTTAGAACCGCTTTGTCGCTTCCAGAAGAAGGCGTCGTACTCGAAATCATTCGCACGTCGGGCGATATGAGTCAGGCCAGTGGCGCTGCATTGGTTGGCGGCAAAGGCGCATTCACCAAAGAGCTTGATGAAGCGATGCTCGAAGGCCGGATCGATCTTGCGGTCCATTCGGCGAAAGATATGCCGACTGCTTTGCCTGAAGGGATCGACATTATCGGCTATCTGCCACGCGAAGATGTGCGTGATTGCCTGATTTCAGCGCGTTATTCACGAATCGAAGATCTGCCGCATAACGCCCATGTCGGCACGGCGAGCTTGCGCCGTGCGGCTCTTGTAAAGCGGATCAGGCCCGATATTCGCACAGCCGTTTTGCGCGGCAATGTGGAGACACGTTTGCGCAAATCAGCGGATGGCGAAGTTGACGCCACGATGCTGGCGCTCGCGGGCCTCAAAAGATTGGGACTTGCTGATAAAACCGCCGCCATTTTGCCGCTCGAGACATTTCCCCCCGCGCTTGGTCAAGGGGCCGTGTCAATCACGGCGCGCACGGGTGATGAGCGCGCGGCTAAGGCTGTGGCCGCCATTGCCTGTGTGGATACGGGAGTGGCGCTTTTGACTGAGCGCGCTTTTTTGAAAAAACTCGATGGTTCATGCCGTACGCCGATTGCCGGTTATGCGACGGTCAAAGATGGGATCATTTCGTTCTCGGGAATGTATCTGAGCGATGATGGTCAAAGAAGCTTCAGTGCTTCGGCGAAAGGTCCAGCATCGGACGCGGAGGCTTTGGGCAGAAAAGCGGCTGAGGAGATTCTTGCCGTTCTGCCAGCCGATCTCAGGACCGGAGCCGCGTGAAGGTTCTCGTCACACGTCCAATCGAGGATGGCGTGAAAACCGTCGAGCGCCTGAAAAATAAAGGCGTTGATGCGGTCTTGGCGCCCGTGACGGCCATCACATCAACGGAGCAGACACCTCCACCAACGCCCTTTAATGCCGTGCTGATCTCGAGCGCCAATGCGATCCGGCATTTGCCCGACGACGCACGAATGCGCCTTCTTCACGTGCCGATTTACTGCGTGGGCGAAAAAACAGCTTCAGTCGCGCGAGCGTCGGGGTTCACCTCCGTCAATACAGGCACGGGCGACGGGCGTGCATTGGTGAAACTCGTCGCCTCTTCCCTTAAACCCTCCGCCACCCTCCTCTATCTCACCGGCACACCACGCAAACCCTATATTGAAGAAGGGCTTAGAGCGTCCGGATTTGAGCCCCTTGTGACCGAGCTTTATCGGACAATTCCCGTTGATCCCTGGCCGGATGGCGCACGCGCCTCGGTCGAAACATGCGACAAGGCGCTGCATTTTTCACGCGCCAGCGTGGAATCTTTACTCGTGGCGGCAGAAAAAGCAGGGCTTTCCTCGACTTTGCGGGGCTTAACCCATCTCTGTCTTTCAGAAGATGTCGCCGTGCCGCTCCGTGAAAATGACTATTCGCAGTTTCTGGTTGCCACAAAACCCAGCGAAGAAGATGTTCTGAACCTGCTCCATATCAAGGAAACCTAAACTTTAACGAGCGATGGTGGGGCTCGAATCGGATACGAGACCGCCCCTATGAGTGACGACGCCCCCGAACGCGCTGAGCCAGATCCGGTGCGACGCCGCGCGGGCCGCGCAGTCCCACCCATCATCGATCTCAAAGCCGATGCGCCCAACGACGCATCCGTATCGGGATCGTCTTCTGCTCGAAGAGAAGAGTCGTCCGCTATGTTTCATCAATCACATGCCACAATCGCCGGGCCCCTAGTGCTTGGTGCACTTGCCGGCGCCATTGCGGGCACGGTGGCGACATTTCTGATTATCGCACTGCCGACAAAATCCAAAGATGATGTGTCTTTGAGGCTTTCAACGCTTGAAGCCAACCAATCACTCTTTTCAACGGCTGACCGCGCCTCGGCGCTTGAGCAACACAGCCGGAGTTTTGATAAAAAATTTGGGACGCTTGAAGAGATTCTCACGCGCCAGAATCAAAAGCTTACGGAACTCTCCGTAGCACAAAAAGCGCTCTCGGAGGTCTTGGCGTCGACGCAGAAATCTTTAGAGGCAACATCTAGTACGCCTTCATCGGAAAATATTTCAGAAATTGTTGCAAGGATCGATGCACTCAACACCCGTATCGATATGTTAAAGACGGAAACGTCTGTTGCCAAATCTGATGAACGATCAAAACTCACAACGGGTCTTGTGATTCTGCTCAGTGTAAAAAACAAAATTTCAAAAACTGAATCTATTATGCAAGAAGTTGCCGCTCTCAAAACTTTGAATTTTTCTTTCATTCCTAGTGATGCTCTACAAGCTCTCGCTCTTGACATCGTTGACTTCAAAAAACCTTCGATTCAAACACCACAGAGTCAATCCACTCTAAATTCAACGTCGGCTGAGTGGAGTGATCGCCTTTGGGGAGCGTTATCACATCTTGTTACGATCTCCCCAGTTGAAAAAAAATCGAAAGCAAAGCTCTCACCTCAGCAAGACAATCGATCGAAGGTGGTTGATCAGCTGATCACACTTGTGATGGATCAACTAATTGCGAAAAGTGCAACGCCATGATGAGACTCATTCTACTCATTGGTGTTTTGACGGCGGCGGCTTTAGGCCTCTCGCTTCTTTCAGATATTGATGGCTCTATCTCTCTGATAATGCTCGGCTATCACTTTGAGACAACGCTCACCTTCGGTGTTGCTTCTGTTCTCGCGGTGACGGTCGTTCTTGCATCATTATGGTCGATCATTCGATTTATATTTCGCATCCCTGAACTTATTTCTCTGGGCCTTTCGAGTCGTAAAAAACATAAAGGCCATCATGCTCTTTCGCGTGGCATGATCGCGCTTGGTGCGGGTGATGCGACGCTCGCTCGCAAAAATGCCGAGGAAGCGCAGCGTCTCCTTGGTAAGGAGCCTTTGACGCTATTGCTCTCTGCACAATCGGCGCAATTTGACGGCAATCGTATCAAAGCGGATCGTGCTTTTGAGGACATGTTAGGTGATCCTGAAACAAGACTGTTAGGATTACGGGGACTGTTCATCGAAGCGCAGCGCGCAGGTGATGTGGTTCATGCCATTCTTTATGCTGATGATGCGCTCGCCTTTTCTTCCAAAGCCACTTGGGCGACTGAAGCGCTGGTTGATTATTTCGTTGCCGAGAATGAATTTGATAAAGCGCTTCTTGCGTTTGATCGTGGCCGCGCAGGTTTCAAAAAAGCCAAAGCCAAACGGATAAGAGCCGTCATCCTTACGGCTCGGGCGTTGGCTTACGAATCGCATGATCCTGAAGGCGCGTTAAACAATGTTCAAGAAGCGGTGAAGCTTTCGAGCGATCTCGTCATGGCGCATATTGTTCTTGGAAGACTTTATGCACGCCGTGGTGATTTTCGCAAAGCCTCACGCGATCTGGAAAACGCCTGGAAACAATCACCGCATCCCGAAATTGCAGAAGCTTATTTGTCTGTCCGCTCCGGCGATGCGGCCCGCGAAAGATTGCAACGCGCAAGAAAATTACAAAGTCTTCACGCGGAACATTTTGAAAGCCGGATGATTATTGCGCGAGCCGCAATGGATGCTCGTGAATTTGATCTCGCACGTGAAATAGCGAAGCCTCTGATCGATAATAACCCGACGATTCGTGCGTGTCTTTTAATGGCCGAGCTCGAGGAGCTTGATCAAAGCCAAAAAGGATTAACCCGCGAATGGTTACAACGCGCGACGCATGCGCCACGTGATGAGGCCTGGATTGGCGATGGTCTTGTTCTTGATCATTGGGCGCCGCTTTCGCCGATCAGCAAAAAGCTGGATCAAGTGCACTGGGCCAAAGTTCCCGAAACGGTTTCATCAGATCGCCTGACGACAATTTTGAATACCGCTTTGCGTGGAATCGAGCACGCATCATCACGAAATGAAACACGCGGGACTTTATCGGCACGTAGCTTTCTCGATATAAAAGAGGGGCTAGAGCCCATTGAAGAGACGGAACCCAAAGCAAAACATCCCTCGCGTGGCGTGGTAATTTTTCCCCTCTCCCATTCACCCGATGATCCGGGACTTCACTCGGACTTAGTGCCGAATGAAAAGCCCAAGCCTTAGCGCTCTGCAAAGGGTTATGAATTCAAGACGTCACAGAGATGCGCATCACCCGTGCACCAAGCGATCTTCTCTCTTTCCTCATGCATGCCTAACGCTCGTGTCGTAATCACAGTCTTGTAATTGGAAAAATTCGTGTCGGTAGATCACCCAGAAACTTCATCAAAATCAAACCCACAACACTCGTTGCTGAGCGGTTATCTCGCGGCATTAGGCACGGTTGCAATTTAGTCTGGCTTTATGGTGATCTCACGTCTTGGTGGAAAATCCGCACTGACGGGGTGGGATATCTCTGCGTTACGCTTGGCCTTCGGCTCTTTTTTCTTCTCCCTTTTTCGTTGAACCTTCCCCGCACCGTATGGCGTGACACGCGCCTCTGGACACTCGCAATGCTCGGCGGTGTAGGCTTTTTGGTGCTGATCTATTCCGCGTTGAAATTGGCGCCGGCTGCGCATGGTGGAATTCTCTCGCCGGGCACGCAGCCTTTCATCGTAACGATCGCTGACTTTTTCATTTTAGGCGCGCGGCCTGATCGCGCCCGCGTGATCACGCTTTTGCCCATTGCGCTTGGTGTGATCTTTGTTGCTGGTCCAAATTTTCTGGATGGTAATATCAATATCGAAATTCTTATCGGTGATGCACTGCTCTTGAGCGTTTCGGTCGTCTGGGCTGTCTATAGTGTCTATGCGAAGAAATGGGCCTATGACCCATGGTTGTTGACACGATTTCTTTGCCTTGCTTCGGCGCTCATTTATTTACCGCTTTACTTACTCTTTACGCCGAAAGGGATCATGGACGTGTCATGGTCGATGATCCTGTTGCAGGGGCTTTATCAAGGCATCGGGCCGACGATTCTGGCGATGCTCTTTTTCTTGCGCGCGGTTGAACGTCTGGGCGCTGAACGGACAGGCGTAATGATTGGCCTCGTGCCAATCATCTCCGGCCTTGCCGCCGTGCCTCTACTCGGCGAGCCTCTCACAGTACCGCTGATCATCGGTATGGTCCTCGTCTCCGCCGGGACTTATTTTGCCGCGCGCGCCGCGCAAAAAGGCCTGATACGCCACTCGCTTTCGGTAATGCGAGAGGCCGCTTGCAGCGCGGCAATCCGCAGCGCTTCCAAAGACGAGGGCTGGGCCCTATGTCAGGCGCAACATCATTCTCGTAACTTTTGAGGGACCGCGCCATGTCCATCCGCCCCGTTCGCCATATCTCCGGAACAACCCCGCATCTTGAAGGTGCGGGCGTGAGCTTGCAGCGCGTCTTCGGCTTTGGGGATCCGAGCCTCACAGATCCGTTTCTGATGATGGATGATTTCCGCAATGATCGGCCAGAAAATTATGTGCACGGATTTCCTTGGCATCCGCATCGCGGCATTGAGACGATCACTTATGTGCTCGCCGGCGAAGTCGAACATGGCGACAGCCTCGGCAATCGCGGCACGCTCGATGCAGGCGATGTGCAATGGATGACGGCCGGCTCAGGCATTCTCCATCAGGAAATGCCGAAGGGCGACAGCAAAGGCCGCATGCATGGCTTTCAGCTATGGGCCAATCTGCCTTCGCATTTGAAAATGACGAGCCCACGCTACCAAGATGTGAAATCAAAAGAGATCCCCGAAATCGTGGATGATGACGGCACAGCTGTGCGCGTAGTGGTGGGTGAATTCTGGGGCAAAAAAGGCCCTGTTGATGGGATTGCAGCCGATCCGCAATATCTCGATGTCTTTGTGCCACCAGGCAAACGTAAAGTGTTACCGGTTGATACGTATCGCTCCGCTTTTGCCTATATTTTCGAAGGTTCGGCGACATTCCGTGATGCGTCAAAACCCTTTGGTGTATTGGTTGAAAAGGAAGTCGACGGCGAAGAAGTGCATGTGCGCGATATGAGCGGCAATCGTACACTTGTTGTGTTTGGCGAAGGCGATGAAATCGTCGTGCAAGCGGGCGAGCATGGCGTGCGGTTCTTACTCGTCTCAGGCGCACCGATCCGCGAACCGGTGGCTTGGCATGGACCGATTGTGATGAACACGCGCGAGGAGTTGATGACCGCCGTGCGTGAATTGCAAAACGGCACTTTCATCAAAGAAGGCGTGATGCGCTAAAGCATCATCCCGCTAAGTGGGTACCGGTTGGCGGACAAAGATGATGCTCAATCAAGAACTCAGAACGCTTTCCATTCAAAAAGCGGAAGAGCGCTCAATGCAAACGGAATTGGTGACCAACAAGCCGCAATTCCGCAGACTTGATGAGTTTCTCATGAGCGACGCGCACCAAATGAATCGCGCCTTCAATTGAATGCGACCAAAAATCGAGAACCTTTTTAAGCTCCGGAAATTCCGGCGCGAGATCATAAGTTTGCCAGACAAAAGTCTGTAAAATTTTCGGATGATCCGACAGACGATAAAGAATGTCGGCGGTTGCCAGACCATAGCCTTCAAGCTGTTTCAAAAATGCGTCATCCTCCACGGCAACCTCCTTTCCCATTTGTTGTGCCGATGATGCGAAGCGTAACGCAGAGTCGCAAAATCAAAATAGAAAAATTCATTAAATCAATATGTTAGCAGCATAACGGCGCGAATGCTGATAGATCCCGTGCCCCACAATCCGTCGCGAGAGAAGGGGGTAGGAAATCAGCGAAAATTCATGTAAACAGCGCCCTATTGCCGCTTTAGCTCAGTTGGTAGAGCACAGCTTTCGTAAAGCTGGGGTCGCGTGTTCAAGTCACGCAAGCGGCACCATTAATTTGAACCAGTGATGTCACGCGTGATGCATTGCCTTTCCCGTTCGACCGCGAAGCCGCTCCGCTCACTTCTCACAATAATAAGCCTTTTCGGTTTTTCGGGTCTTGCGTACGCTGATGAAGTCACCATTCGCGATGCCCACCATTGCGCGGAAATCGCAAAGGAAGCGGTCGAGACGCGGCTTGTCGAGAAGAAAGTTGGCCTGCCCCCTGAAAAGTGGTCCTCCCTGATGTATGGCTTATGAGCCTTGAGGAGGAATGCGCATGGCTAGGAAAAGGCACAAGGCGGAAGAAATCGTCGCCAAACTTCGGCAGGTGGAAGTTCTCACAGCACAAGGTCGGCCGGTGGCTGAGGCTGTAAGATCGATAGGCGTTACGGAAGTTACTTATTATCGTTGGCGATCAGAATATGGCGGCCTGAAAGGCGATCAGGTGAAACGGCTTAAGGAGCTTGAGGCCGAGAACAGTCGCCTTCGCAGAGCCGTCTCAGATCTGACGATCGAGAAGCTGATTTTAAAAGAGGCAGCCTCGGGAAACTTCTAAGCCCCGCACGTCGCCGTGCCTGCGTGGAGTATGTTGTTGCCAAACATGGCATCTCAGAGCGGCTTGCTTGCCGAGTTCTCGGCCAGCACCGCTCCACGCAGCGCAAGAAGCCAACCAGACCTGATGATGAGGCGGCACTGACCGCGGATATCACAGCACTTGCTATCCAGTACGGTCGCTATGGCTATCGCCGGATCACGGCGATGCTGCAACACAAGGGCTGGAGGGTGAATGCTAAGCGGGTAGCTCCGATCTGGCGACGTGAGGGGCTGAAAGTACTTTCCAAACAAGCCAAACGCGGATGTCTTTGGCTCAACGACGGATCCTGCGTTCGTCTTCGTCCCGAATATCCCAACCACATCTGGTCTCATGACTTTGTTGAAGACCGTACGCATGATGGGAGGAAGTATCGAATGCTGAACATTATTGACGAGTTCTCGCGAGAATGTCTTGCGATCAGGATCAGTCGGAAGCTCAAGCCAACGGATGTGATCGATGCCTTGTCGGATCTCTTCATCCTGAGGGGCATCCCAACGTATATCCGCTCGGATAACGGCCCAGAGTTTATTGCACACAACTTGCGTAACTGGCTCTCGGCCATGGGGGCCAAGACCGACTACATCATGCCCGGCAGCCCTTGGGAGAATGGCTATTGTGAGAGCTTCAACTCGAAGCTGCGAGATGAACTTCTGAATGGCGAGATCTTCTACACGCTGAAGGAAGCAAAGATCGTCATTGAGGATTGGCGGCGGCACTACAAAACAATCAGGCCGCACTCATCACTGCGATATCAACCACCTGCACCAGAGGTTCTACAGTGGCCGGCTGGGCAACTCCAACCAGCTTCGCCGGCCACCCCAGCGCTAGCTTCAAACCCAATCATCAACTAACATAATAGCCGGATCACTGCACGGGGTCTGGCCAACTCACTAGATCACATGGCAATCAACCGCGTTAACAAAAAACAATTTAGCAAATGAAATTTTTGAAACGTTGAATTGCTTTTAATACTATGAATTAAAGCTTGCAATGCATGCAATAAAATTATGGTGTCTTGGCCCGCCGCGCTTCTGCCCATTCGGTTGAGAGCATTGCGAGAAATCCGAAACCGGCAAAGCCGATGACAAGTGGCGTTACGGTTCCGTTGAATGCCTGACCAATCAGGCTACCGCCAGCAAAAGACATGAGCGAATAAAGAAAACCCGATACGGAAGACGCCATTCCGGCAATATGGCCCATGGGTTCAAGCGCCAAAGCGTTATAATTGCCGAACATTAAACCGTTGCAAAAGAAAATCACAAAACAATAGAGACCCAACAAAGGAAGCGGCGGCAAACCCTTTGTGAAATAAACCGCCACAAGCATCAAAAGCGACGCAACAAGAGAAAGCCGAATTGCAAATTTAGTGATGCGACGCATACCGATTTTCATCACAAAACGGCCATTCAAAATCATCGCAATCGCAATCGCTGACGCAAACAACGCAAACCAGAAAGCAAAGAGCGGGCCTTGCTGATAAAGCTCGACAAAAATTTGTTGTGACGTACCGAGATAACCGATCAACGCTGCAAAGATAAAACCGCTCGCAAGCGTATAGCCCATCGTGACAGGATGACGGCAGGATTCAATACCGGCTTGATAAAGTGCACGAACCGAAAAAGGTCTGCGCTTTTCTTGGGGCAAAGTTTCTTCCTGTCGCCAAGCAACCCAAATGCCTGCGATCAAGGTCATAACCAGAAGTCCTGCAAAAATAACGCGCCAAGTGGAGGCAAGTAACACGAGCTGCCCAATTGAGGGGGCGATGATCGGTACGATCATGAAAACAGTCATGACAAAACTCATGACACGCGCCATGGACGAACCCGCTAACCCGTCGCGAACAAGCGCCATGGAAACAATGCGCGGTGACGCGGCGCCAAAGCCTGCGATGAAGCGCCCGATCAACATCGCCGAAAATCCTGTTGCGCCAAAACAAAGAAAAGAACCGACAATGTAAATCAGAATACCGGCATAGATGGCGGGCTTACGTCCGATCGAATCAGACAGGGGGCCAAAAATCAAAGTGCCGAAAGTCATCCCGCCAAAAAAAGCGGTGATGATGAATTGACGATGATTAGGATCGGCAACACCAAGATCATTGGCTATCACGCCAACGGCCGGCAACATCGTATCGATCGACATCGCTGTGATAGCGTTGAGCAAAGCAACAAGAATGATGAATTCAACGTAACGTGACGATGTCATGGGGGAATTTATCCGATATTTTTAGGTGAGGAGCGGTATAACGGCTTTATGAACCGCTGCACCAATGGCGCGATGAGTAACCTCATCGAAATGAATGCCATCGATCTGTGACACTTTAGCGATGGGCGCGAGATCAAGAAATGCAACTTGTCGCTGAGCTGCCATGCGCGCGATGGATGCGCCAAGAGCTTCTGATTTCACTTGTCCGCCCGCAAACATTTCAGCAAGCCATCCGACTTCGAGAATCGGCGGCGGTGCGATGACAAGAATTTTGGGAATAGGCCGTCCACGCATCGGTGTCGCACGAACAAGATCAACCAGAGTCCCGATGCTCGAAGCGATATCAAAGGCGCTCACGCCATGCCGAAATTTCAAATCATTGGTACCAAGTAAAATGATCACGAGATCAAGCGGCCAATGACTCTCGAGTATGGCTCTTAAATGCGAGCGTCCATTTTTATGCGCCCCTTCGATCGGATCATCATGAACCGTCGTACGACCTGGATGACCTTCTTCGACAATGTCAAAGCCAAAACCAAGCGCAGCCTGCAGCACGCTCGACCATCTCGTATCCGCATCGAAACGAACAACATCATTATCATCGCGCATCGGTGCCGTGCCATGGGTGTTCGAATCGCCAAAACAAAGTATCCGTTTCATTCTTGGGATCCTCTCTGCGTTTAATTTTGATCTCAAGATCAATGATACGACAGGATTGCGATCCTGACTACTATTTTACCAAAGTCCCGTCATTGCATCATTCGGAAATTGTGAGATCTGCAGCCACACTTTCCGCCAAGATTATACGGGCATTTGCAAGATCATTACCGCGTGCTTTAGTATGCGCTTCGTCAGGCTTATAACCATGATCAAGCCAACGTTGGATCAACCGCGTTTCTATCACTTGAAGCGAAGGGCGAAGCATCACTTTAAAATCAAAGAATGCGCGTAGATCGCGCCAAATCGGGCGATCAAGCAACAAATAGTTACCTTCAATGATCAAAAGGCGATGACGCGGTTCAATCAGTCGTGCGGACGCGCGCGACAAATCCATTGATCGATCAAAGACAGGGATGGCGACAGGCGTGTCAAAGCTTTTCAATCGCTGTACCATCGCGAGAAAGCCTGACGCGTCAAATGTTTCAGGTGAACCTTTTTGCGCGCGCAGTCCCTCCGCGTCGAGAATGAGATTATCATAATGAAACCCGTCCATGGGCGCAGCTGCCGCAAGTGCACTGTCCAAACGACTGTTCACTAAATCAACCAAAGCCTCAGCAAGCGTTGATTTCCCTGCGCCCGGAGGTCCAGCAATCGCAATCAGAACGCGTTTTGACGCATCAAATGAATTGATTTTTTGAAAAACTGATAAGGCAAGTTCACTGGGTGAAGACATGTAAGATCAGACAGAGAATCTGTTTAGTTTCTGATTTTTTTGTTCAATCATGATGGTTGATGCAAAAACATTCAAAAAGTTCTAGCTGATTTCAAGATGGCAACAATAAATCGGAGTGGATGCTACAAACAAGATAATTATGTACCCTTTTATATCCTCAGGCAAATTGAGGTCTAGGTGATGGGGTTACTGGCCTTGAACCGGCTTGGTGTTTCGAAGCAAGCTTCCCGCTCTCTGACCTTTCTGAATAATTAGACGACCAAAGGGTGATTTATGCGTTATGTCGGCTCTGAAAGATCAAGGTTTCCCCTTCCCAACCTTGTTAAATTCAGGTTCATAAGAGAGCAATATCGGCACGCGGGTTTGGGTTCATGAGTAACGACAGCACAGAAATTATCATCATCGGCGGTGGGCATAATGGCCTTGTCTGCGCTTTTTATCTGGCGCGCGCCGGACACAAGGTTCGAATTTTCGAGCGCCGCGCGCTTGTCGGCGGTGCGGCCGTAACAGAAGAGTTCCATCCGGGATTTCGTAATTCGGTTGCCTCTTACACCGTCAGTCTTTTGAACCCGCGCGTCATTGCGGATATGGCGCTTAAAGATCATGGGTTGCGTGTTGTTGAACGTCGCGCTTCGAATTTCTTCCCCCATCCAGATGGTCGCTATCTTTTAACGGGAGAAGGCCGCACGAAAGGAGAGATTGCAAAATTCAGCACGCATGATGCGCAACGCTATGATGCGTATTCCAATGAAATCGAGATGATTGCAAACATATTGCGCGGTCTCGTGTTGGAGACACCACCAAATCGGGTGGACTCACTCATCGGTGGCATTCCCAAACTTTTGAAGCTTGGGAATATTTCAAACCGGATCCGCAAATTGGGCCGTGATGGTGAACTGGCTTTTATAAAACTCTTCACACAATCTGCCGCGCATTATCTCGAACAATGGTTTGAGTCCGACGCTGTCCGTGCGCTTTTTGGTTTTGATGCAGTGGTGGGTACATTCGCCTCCCCCATGACTCCTGGCACAGCCTATGTGTTGCTTCATCATTGTTTTGGTGAGGTGAATGGAAAGAAAGGTGCGTGGGGCCATGCCATTGGTGGCATGGGCGCGATCACAGAGGCGATGCATAAAGCATGTGTGAAAGCCGGTGTTACAATTGAGACACAAGCGCCTGTCAAAAAGCTTTTGGTCGATGGCACAAATGCTGTTGGTGTCGAGCTTGAAGATGGGCGTGAAGTATTTGCATCAAAAATAATTTCCAACCTCAATCCGAAGCTTTTATTCGGCAAATTCGTTCCGAAAGAAACGCAACCTGAAGCCTTCAGAAATCATATGGCTCATTGGTCATGCGGCTCTGGAACATTCCGGATGAATGTTGCGCTCTCGCGCCTGCCAAGCTTTTTGACTTTACCGGGTCGTGCAATCGCTGATCATCATACGGCGGGAATTGTGATCGCACCGACGCTTACCTATATGGATCGCGCGTTCATCGATGCGAAACAACAAGGCTGGAGTCGTAAGCCCATTGTCGAGATGTTAATCCCCTCGACGCTTGATGACTCGCTTGCACCGCGCGGTTCACATGTAGCGAGTCTTTTCTGTCAGCATGTTGCGCCGGAATTGCCTGATGGATCCTCATGGGACGCGCATCGCGATCTCGTTGCCGATCTGATGATTGATACGGTTGATGCCTATGCGCCGGGTTTCCGCTCAAGCGTAATTGCGCGCCAAGCCTTAACACCCTTGGATCTTGAAAGAACTTTTGGACTTGTCGGTGGAGATATTTTTCACGGCGCGCTGAGCCTTGATCAACTTTATTCGCTAAGGCCGATGTTAGGCTTCGCTGATTACCGCACGCCGATCACAGGTCTTTATCAATGTGGATCGGGAACGCATCCGGGCGGTGGCGTTACGGGCGCGCCGGGCTGTAATGCTGCGCATGAAATCTTAAAAGATATCGGATAAGGCCCATTCAAATCGAGTGATATGGGCAACCTTTATCGCGCTCAAGACGCGATGAACTCTTGCAGATCATAAATCTCAGCAAGAGAGCGAATTGCGTCCGGTACATTCCTAAGTGTGAATGATACACCCTGCTTAACAGCACGACGCTTCATTATCGCAATAAAAGCCAACGCACTTGAGTCAAACGGTCCTGCTCTCGAAAGATCTAGAATGACAGATTGCTTGCGTGATGGTGTTGAAAAAGAGTCAAGACTGCGTTTAACGGTCGCCAAAGTAAGCGGACCTTCAGGCATCCATGTAATAGCGGAACCGCTCATTCACCATTCTTCTTTTTAAGGACTTTAATCAGGCCTGAAACGCCTGATGATGACACGAGAGTATTAAACTCATCGCGATAGGCCGTGATGAGGCTGATGCCCTCAACCGTCACATCATAGACTTTCCAACCCGCTGCACTATTGATCAAACTATAATCGATGGCGACAGGCTGTGCGCGTCCGATCATCTGCGTTTTCACGGTGACATCATTTGCCGCGGAATTAGTCTTTGTGCCTTTCACTTCAATGTCGAGTTCTTTCAACGATGCAATCGCGTTTGAGTAAGTCCGCGTCAAAAGACGACCGAATTGCTCGACAACATCTTTCTGTTCTTGCGGTGTGGCCTTGGCCCAATTGCGACCCATTGCAAATTGTGTGATCCGTTGAAAATCAAAACGCGGCACAATCAACCGGCCCACAATATCGGCAATCTTTGGTGATTGGGAATTTTGCAATTCCGGATCATTGCGCACCGCATTTGTAACTTCAGTTGCTAGACGACGCACAAGCTCATCAGGCGCAATGGTTTCTGCGCGTGATGACGGCGCAAATACAACAAGGGCCAAACCAAATATCATCACAAGGAGTGAGCGAAAAAGCTGCGACATAAACAAAACCAATTAGGGTTGTGATGAAGGATTGGTCGTTTGGCGACCTTCTTGCACCAGATTAGATCGACGCTGCCAATAAAGGTTACGCACGAACACATAGCGATCAAGACTTGACGCAGCGATCAGCCCTTCATTGGCTTTCGCATCAGCTCGTGTGGCGAGATATTCTGTTCCCGTCAAAGCGTAATAAGTATTGGTTGGTAATAGATTACGCGCATCGGTCGTCACACGCACCGCGCGACCGGCAGTTTCTCTTAACGTCGAAGGACCAAGCAAAGGCAACACGACATAGGGGCCCGTTGAAAATCCCCACACACCTAAAGTTTGGCCAAAATCACCATAGGATTTTTTCAATCCAATTTTTGTGCCCACATCAAAGAGGCCACCAACGCCAACAGTCGTATTGACAAGCACACGAGATAAATCGGTGCCAGCTTGCGTACCGCGACCTTGCAGCGCGTGATTCACACATGCATAAACATCGTCAAGATTATCGAAAACGTTGCTGACACCTTGACGCACGGGTTGCGGCAAAACGGCGTTCCAGATCGAGACGAGCGGGCTCACGATCACCATATCGACGACATCATTCAATGCGAATGTCACGCGGTTCACTCTTTCGAGAGGATCATAGGGTTGGGTCGCTGTCTCATCGGCATGCGCAAAAGTGCCGAGCGAAAGACCAAACGCAAATCCCAGAGCCAGTTGCCGAACGCGCTTCATCACTTTGTCTGCCCAGGCGTCTCCGCCGCTTTGTTGAATAAAAACTGACTGATCAGTTTCTCCAAAACCATCGCCGACTGGGTTTTCATCACCCGATCACCCTGAACCAGATACTCCGAAACCCCTCCCGGTTCCAAGCCAATATATTGCTCCCCAAGGAGTCCTGACGTCAGAATTGTGGCAATTGTGTCTTTCGAGAAACGAAAAGCGGAAGAAATTCGAAGCCGCGCCACGGCTTCATAGGTTTCCCCATCGAGACTGATGGATTCGACCCGCCCGACGACCACACCGGCGCTCTTGACCGGCGCACGCACTTTCATCCCACCAATGTTGTCGAAACGCGCTTCGATCACATAGGCCGTACCCGTGTCGAAGCCAGTCAGATTCCCGACCTTCATTGCTAAAAACAGCAGGGCCAGAATACCGAGGGCTACGAAAGCGCCAACCGCAAGGTCGAATTGAGAGCGATTCATCAGTTTAATCCCCGGAACATCATAACGGTCAAAACAAGATCCAACAGCAAGACGGTCAAAGACGATGTGACAACGGTACGCGTTGTCGCAGTTGAAACGCCCTCCGCGGTTGGTGCCGCAAAATAGCCTTCGAAAACAGAAATCAACCCGACGGCAATACCGAACACCACACTCTTCAAAATGCCATTCACAATGTCGATGCGCACATCGACGCTGGCCTGCATTTGCGACCAGAACGCGCCATCGTCAATGCCAATCAATTTGACACCGATGATCCACGCGCCACCAACACCGGCAGCCGAAAACAATGCCGCTAAAAGAGGAACTGAAAAAACGGCCGCCATAAAGCGTGGTGCAATGACACGCGCTAATGGATCAACAGCCATCATATCCATCGCTGCCAATTGATCAGTCGCTCGCATCAAACCGATTTCGGCAGTTACCGCAGAGCTCGCGCGACCGGCGAAGAGAAGCGCTGTCACGACGGGTCCTAGCTCACGCACAAGTGAAAGCGCAACAATCACACCGAGCGCTTCCGTTGAACCGTAACGTTGTAACACTTCATAACCTTGGACAGCCAAGACCATGCCAACAAAGAGACCTGAGACAATCACAATCGAAAGCGAACGAACACCTGAAAAATAAAGTTCGCGAATGATGAGGCCGAAGCGCAAAAATACAACGCCCAAAACGCGGAGAACCGAAAGCGCAAAGCGCGCTGCCAATCCAAGTCTTTCAAGTCGACTGGTAAGCGCGTGACCTAAAGCGGTGAAAAGTGACAAAGGATTTACATTCATAGCGTGAGCAAATCCTTGATATAATCTTGGGCGGGATAATGGAAAGGCACAGGTCCATCTGGCAATCCATCGGCGAATTGACGAATGAACGGATCGCTCGAAGCACGAATCTGATCGGGGGCGAGATCGCAATGGACTTTGCCACCTGACAAAACAACAACACGGTCAGCGATACGCAATGTCTCATTCAAATCATGTGTAACAATAACAGATGTCATGCCGAGGGCTGCATTCAATCTCTTGATCAAACGCCCAATGATTCCAACAGAAATCGGATCGAGTCCCGTGAAAGGTTCATCATAAAGCATGATCGAAGGATCGAGCGTAATAGCGCGGGCGAGCGCAACGCGACGCGCCATACCGCCTGATAGTTCTGATGGCATAAGATGCGCAGCACCGCGCAACCCCACCGCTTCGAGTTTCATCAGCACAAGTGCGCGGATCATCTCTTCAGAGAGATCTGTTTGCTCGCGATAGGGAAAGGCGACATTGTCAAATATTGACAAATCGGTGAACAGCGCGCCAAACTGAAAT
>VGCJ01000009.1 GCA_016870035.1 Alphaproteobacteria bacterium | reverse complement strand
GCGGGCGGCATTGTCTTTCGGGGCGTCGGAATTGGCGGTCATCAGCGGAACACTCTAAGGCGGGGGATTTTAAAAGCATCGCGCCTCGTAGCGCGAGAGAAGGGTGGCGGCAAGCCTCTGCGAAGAACCGCGTCCCCCTTCGCGCGCGCCCTTGTTAGGGGATCGCCAAGAGACTAGTCTATGGACTGGTCTACTCAAGGCATAGGAATCATGTCCAAGCCTCTCGATCAAAATCCTCTCTTCCTCAACTCAGCCAGTTTGTCTCATAAGCCCTGACGCCGGACAAAAGACAACGCGTGGCCATTGCACGCGCTTTGGCGAATGAGCCATCTGTCATTCTTGCGGATGAACCGACTGGCAATCTTGATACGGTTTCAAGTGCCCAAGTTGTTTCAATTTTACGCAAAATCGTTGATGAAGAAAAAAAGGCGATTGTGATCGTAACTCACGATCCCGCATTGGCGGCCAAGGCTAATCGCCAAATCCAAATCATCGATGGACGGATCGCGAACGAGTCCTCTCCAAAAGATCACGCGGCAACCGCGGCCTCATAGCCCGCTTTTGTAATGGCCGCGGCGAGTGTACCGCCTTCGGCTTTCGTTTTCGCTTCAACGCGTCCCGCAGCTAACTCAACCGCAACATCAGCATTGGGATCGGCTTTGCGAATCACCCGCTTCACGGCTTCAGCGCAGCCGCCGCAGGTCATGCCTTTGACACTGAAAACAATGATTTTCGCTTCGGTCATGACAAAACTCCCAGAAAACTTGACGCAATGTAAGAAAATGAAACTAATTCCAACTGATTGTGCGCGCGAATCATTTATGGGTCTAGATGGCTCTTCCAGAAGCGGTCTGCCGAATTTAGAGACACAATCAAAACTTAGGCCCCAAGCGAAACATGGCGTCAACAATCAGAAATTGGCTTAAAAAACGGGCGGAACTTTTGATCGTTGGCGCTTTCTTTGTCGCTTTTATCGTGGGCTTTGCCTTGTTCGCGGCGACAAGCTCACTCGAACTGGCGGCGGCGGCAATCGGTATTGGAGCCATCGGGGTACCCGCGTTGCTGCGTCAAATCCTGCCGAGTGAGTCAGTCGCGAAAGACACGCTATCTTTTGAAGCACGCCTAAAATTCTTGGAAACCGCGCATCAAACCTCGGAAGTTCGATTGCTTGCGCTTGAGAACAAAGCGCCACCGGTGACAGTGGGAGATATTGATCGTTTGACCATAAAAATTGGCGCTCTTGAACGCCGGCTGACTTTAATTGATTTGAAAATTCAAAATCAACCACAAACGTCTCTGACCACACCGCTTGCTGTAAAAATACCCCCGCTCGATGTAGTCGCGATCCGTAAATCTTTGAGTTCGGGTCAAATCAAAATTGAATCTGTTGAAATTGAATCGCGAGTGACGGGGCGCTTGGCCTATCGTTCCATTGTGATGAAATGTGACGACAAAAATGGCAATGCTCTCTCAGAAGCGGAATTGCGTGAAGCTGAAATCAGTGTCGATGCGATAAAATTTTTTGATCGCGTTCGGGTCGCGTTGACTTACAATATGGCCTTGCAAGAGGCTCGTAATCGAGAAGCGCCAATTCATCTCTGCCCCATTGGAAAAGAAATTTTATCAGATCCTCAAGGGATCGCCGATATACGAAGCGTGATGGAAAAAAGCCCATCGATCAAAAACAAAATCGGTTTTATCTTTCCCTCAGAACCACTCGACCATGCAAGTTTACGGCTTCCGGTACTGATGAAATCATTACAGCAGGCAGGATTCTTTGTGGGCCTGAACTTAAACCAAGAGATGATTGCATCACCGAGCGATCTTGTTCGGCTCAATCCGAATTTTGTAATGCTCTCGGGCGAACTAATGGTTGAGGTCATGCGCAAACCTTCGGATTTATCGATTCATCCAGCAGATCTGATTGCTCTCTTCGAACGCGGTGGCATTGATATGATCGCAGTGAATCTTACAGTGAATGATCATGTCAAAGCAGCAGAAACTTTGGGTATCCATTTTGCCGAAAAGTCGGCAACACGCAAAATCAGCCGCTCAAAGCCCGTCTTGTCCAACAAAGCACAAAATGCCAATACCGACCTCAGATCGATTTTTGAAGATCATCACGCTGAAGAGGTGATGCGCCCTATCGAATTACGTCCAGCATCCCTCCGCGAGCGCTTGCAACGTCGTTCCGCTTGACAGGCTGGGGCTTAGGGCCGATAGCCCGCTCCACGCCTTTTCGTGGAGTAAAGCGTATCGTGTCAATTTCACTTAAGCCCATCGCACCCGTCATTTCGGGCCTCTCAGCCGTTAAAGACTTTTATGATGTCATACTTTGCGATATCTGGGGTGTGCTGCATAATGGCATAAATGGTTATCGCGCGGCATCGGACGCGCTCAAACAGTTTAGGAAATTGGGCGGGCGGGTTATTCTCGTTTCAAACGCACCTCGACCCGCCGAAGATATCATCGGCATTCTTGATCGCTTCTCGGTCTCGCGCCATGCCTATGATGGCATAGTAACGTCCGGCGATGTAACGCGCACCGTTCTCATGTCAGGTGAATGGCGTAACTATCATTGGTTAGGACCAGAGCGTGATGCCGGTTTGTTTAAGGGCCTCATCCTTCCAAATGTCGAACTTGATGGCGCCGATGTGATTGTGTGCACAGGCCTTCACGATGATGACAAAGAAACAGCTGAAAATTATCGCGGCTTTATCAAAGACGCGCTCAAACGCAATGTACCGATGCTGTGCGCCAATCCGGATATTGTTGTTGAACGCGGCAATCGCTTGATTGATTGCGCTGGTGCGATTGCCAAACTTTATGAAGAAGAAGGGGGCAAAACACTTTATGCCGGTAAACCCTATCCACCAATCTATAAAGCCGCACTTGAAGTCGCGTCATCGCTGACAGGCAAAGCCGCAAATCCCGTGCGAACTTTGGCGATTGGTGACGCCATTCGAACCGATATAGCGGGTGCGGTGACAGCAGGCATCGGTTCGCTT
Organism: Alphaproteobacteria bacterium; assembly: GCA_016870035.1. Lineage (GTDB taxonomy): Bacteria > Pseudomonadota > Alphaproteobacteria > Rhizobiales > Beijerinckiaceae > CAIUPE01. Next base: position 42,481 of record VGCJ01000009.1, on the reverse strand, counting down.
TTTGTATTTAATGGCGTTCACATGCATGAGCTTGGTCTTTCGGAAGGAAGTTTAGAGAATGGGCGTTATGAAGCCTTTCTCGAAACAGTTTCACATAGACCTGATTATTCCATCGCCCATTTAGGATGGTGAAAGCAATTTCCGTAACCGGATTTGATCGAGCTTTAAAGCTAAAGTCTCGACATCAAAAGACACCAAAGCATAGGCATTAGCGCCCGCATCATTCGCCAGAATATATTGCGTGGGATCAGGATTGCCCGTGACGATCATAACGGGGATTGCGGCGAGCGCGGCGTCCGCGCGCAGCGATTTCATGAATTCGCCAGCATCCATCGGCTCGGTGGCCCAATCGGTCAGCACGAGGCCGAAGCGCTTCTCGCGCAGTTGAGTGAGCGCCTCAACCGGCGTGGGCACCGTTTCAACCGGCCCCCATCCGAGTTCGATCAGCATAACGGTAAGCACACGGGTGATGACGCCGGAAGGGTCAATAATCAAAACAGATTGATTTGTGTCAGATTTTGCCATGGATAGGGGCCTTAACGCGAAGAACTTGTCTAATTGACCCTCTCGGCATGGCATGGCGCCTTTTAAAGGCCGGTGAGAGAAATCGTTCAAATCTTCATGACCATGAAACGCCGCCCCTTGACCGTGAGGCCCGAAGCCGCCACGTTCCCGCCGCTTTGACCCCATAAAGACATGATGCCCAAGGACTTCCATCTGATCCGCGGCCGGACCCTGCCCGCCGACATCTCGCGCCCGGTCATCGCGATCGGCAATTTCGACGGTTTGCATCGCGGCCATCATGCCGTGATCGACGCCGCGCGCGAGCTTGCCAAAGAACTTCATCGGCCCGCGGCGGTTCTTACATTCGAGCCGCATCCGAGAAGTTTTTTTAAGCCCGATACGCCGCTGTTCCGGCTCACACCGGAAGGGATCAAAGCCAAACTTCTGGCGCGATTTGGGCTTCAAGCGATGATCGTTCTGCCCTTTGATGTCGCGATGGCCTCAACCACCGCCGAGCATTTCATCAATGACATTCTGTTTCGTGAATTGAATGTTGCAGGCGTAGTGGTCGGTCATGATTTTCATTTCGGCAGAGGGCGCGGCGGCACCCCCCATTCGATTGCGGAAGCCTGTCGGCAGGACGGACGCGCAGCCCTCATCATTGAAGCCCTGTTAGAAAAGGGCGCAGCCGTGTCTTCAAGCGCGGTCCGCGCCGCTTTGGCGGATGGCGATATGCCGCGCGCCAATCATCTTCTCGGCTATCGGTATCTTTTTGAGGCCGAAGTGCGCCATGGCGAAAAAATCGGCCGCACGCTGGGCTATCCAACCGCCAATCTGCGCTTGCCTGAAAACAGCGTGTTGAAACAGGGCATTTATGCCGTGCGCGTGGCGGTCGGCGAAAAAGTCTATAACGGGGTCGCAAGCTATGGCCGCCGTCCGACTTTCGACAATGGCGCGCCGCTTTTCGAAGTTTTCCTCTTCGATTTTACCGGCGATCTTTATGGCAAGACGCTCCAAGTGGAATGCGTTGCCTTGCAACGCGGCGAGATCAAATTCGACGGCATCGAGCCTTTGATCGCGCAAATGGACAAAGACGCCACTGACGCCCGCGCGATCCTCGCCGAACCAATTGATCCCGAAGCGCCAAGCCTTTTGCCGCTTTAAGCGCGCCCCCTACCCTTTGACCGTAGAATGGGGTATCTCCCGCGTCATCTCCTTGCCTCTTTTGAGCCTTTTATAAGCAGCCCTTCACCATGACCGAGTCCAAAACCGCCGCCGAGCGCGATTATTCAGAGACGCTTTTCCTTCCCGAGACGGATTTTCCGATGCGGGCGGGCCTGCCGCAGCGCGAGCCGGAAATTCTGGCGCGCTGGGCGAAGATTAGTCTCTATAAGCGCCTGCGTGAAACATCCGCCGGTCGCCCGCGTTTCGTGCTGCATGACGGGCCTCCTTACGCAAATGGCAATATCCATATCGGTCACGCGCTCAACAAAGTGCTGAAGGATTTGGTGACGCGCAGCCAGCAAATGCTCGGCTTTGACTCGAATTATGTGCCGGGCTGGGACTGCCACGGCCTGCCGATCGAATGGAAGATCGAAGAGCAATATCGCGCCAAGGGCAAAAACAAAGACGACGTGCCGGTGATCGAATTCCGCAAAGAATGCCGGAATTTCGCCCAGCATTGGCTCTCGGTGCAGCGTGAAGAATTCAAGCGCTTAGGGATTACGGGCGATTGGGATCATCCTTATTCAACGATGGCCTTTCATGCCGAAGCGCAAATCGCGCGCGAGATCATGAAGTTCAAAGACAATGGCTTGCTCTATCGCGGCTCGAAGCCGGTGATGTGGTCGGTGATCGAGAAAACCGCGCTCGCAGAAGCTGAAATCGAATATCTTGATTATCAGTCCGATATGGTGTGGGTGAAGTTTCCGGTAACCAAAAGCGCACACGCGGGCAAAGCCTCGGTCGTCATCTGGACGACAACGCCTTGGACATTACCGGGCAATCGCGCGATTTCATACTCGCACAAGATTGAATACGCACTTTATGAAGTGACGGCGAATGAGCGCGACTTCGGGCCGAAAGTCGGTGAAACCTACATCCTCGCAAAGAAGCTCGCGGAAGCTGTCGCTTCAGCAGCGAAAATCACGCTCGCGCATCAAGAAGATATTGCTGCTGATGTGATGGGCCAGATTGTCTGCGCGCATCCGCTCGCCTCGTTAGGTTATGATTTTACCGTGCCGCTGCTCGATGGCGATCACGTAACGGATGATGCGGGCACGGGCTTTGTGCACACCGCACCGTCGCATGGTCGCGAAGACTTTGAAATCTGGATGGCGTCAGGCCGCATGTTTACCGAGCGCGGCATTGATACGCGCATTCCGTTCACGGTCGATGATGACGGCTTTTACACAAAAGAAGCACCGGGCTTTGAAGGCAAGCGTGTCATCACCGACAAGGGTGAAAAAGGCGACGCGAATGAAGCGGTGATCAAGGTGCTGATCGACAACAATGCGCTCGTCGCGCGCGGCCGTTTGAAGCACCAATATCCGCATTCATGGCGCTCGAAAAAGCCGGTGATTTTCCGCAATACACCGCAGTGGTTTATTGCGATGGATAAACAAGCAAAAGAACTCGGCAACAAATCCTTGCGCGATGTCGCCTTCGACGCGATCAAGAAAACCGAATGGGTTCCCGCAACTGGCGAGAACCGCATCACCGGCATGATCGAGAACAAGCCCGATTGGGTGATGTCGCGTCAGCGCGCATGGGGCGTGCCGATCACCGTCTTCGTGCACAAAGAGACAAAAGAGATTTTGAGGGACGAGGCAGTTGATAAAGCCATTGCAGACGCGTTCGAAGTCGAAGGTGGCGATGCGTGGTTTGCTGCGGGCGCGAAAGAGCGTTTTCTCAAAGCGGCATCAAAGCCTGTGAATGCGAATGATTATGACATGGTGATGGACGTGCTCGATGTCTGGTTTGATTCCGGCTCGACACATTCCTATGTCTTGAACACGCCGAAACATTTTCCGGGCCTTGCCAATATTCATCGCGTGGTGGATGGCGGCAAAGATCGCGTGATGTATTTGGAAGGCTCTGACCAGCATCGCGGCTGGTTCCAGTCGTCGCTTCTTCAAAGCTGCGGCACGCGCGGCCGTGCGCCGTTTGATGTTGTGCTCACGCATGGTTTCTGTCTCGATGAAAAGGGACAGAAAATGTCAAAGTCGATGGGCAATGTCACCGCGCCGCAAGACATCATCAAAGACTCAGGTGCCGATATCTTGCGCCTCTGGGTCGCAGCCGCGGATTATTCCGACGATCTGCGCATCGGCAAAGAGATCCTGAAAACCTTTGTCGAGACCTATCGCAAATTACGCAACACAATGCGCTGGATGCTTGGCACGCTCGCGCATCATGATGCATCGAAAAAGATCGCGCATAAGGATATGCCCGAACTCGAACGGTTGATGTTGCATCGCCTCGCGGAACTCGCGCCGGTGATCACGGAGGCTTATGAGACCTATGATTATCGCAAGGTGATCACCGAACTCTCGGCATTCCTGAACACCGAACTCTCCGCCTTCTTTTTCGATATCCGCAAGGACACGCTTTATTGCGATCCGCGGTCAAGCATCGCGCGTCTCTCGGCGCTTGAATGCATCGAGCAGATTTTCCGCGCGGTGACATTGTGGCTCGCACCGATCCTCGTGTTCACTGCGGAGGAAGCTTGGCTCTCGCGCTGTAAGGATGCGGAGTCGGTGCATCTCGAAACCTTCCCTTATATTCCGGCGGAATGGAAAGACGATGCACTTGCCGCTCGTTGGGCCACGATCCGCAAAGTGCGCCGTGTTGTGACAGGTGCACTCGAAACCGAACGCGCGCAAAAGCGCATCGGCTCGTCGCTTGAAGCTGCACCGAAACTCTACATCGCGGACAAAGATCTTGCCGCGCTCGTTGCAAGCTTCGACTTCGCTGACATCTGCATCACATCGGGCATTGAAATTATCGCGGGCGAAGGCCCGAGTGATGCGTTCCGCTTGGATGATGTCGGCGGCGTCGCCGTTGTTCCTACGCAAGCGAGTGGCGTGAAATGCGCGCGCTCATGGCGCTATTTCGATCCGAAAACGGCCGACAAGGACTTCCCCGACATCACGCCGCGTGATGCGCAAGCGATGCGCGAATGGCAGGCGCGGGCATGAGTGAAGAGGCGTCCTTAAATGGATTATCTGGCTTTGGCGTTCGCCGCTTAAGCCTCCTCATCGCACTTCTCGTTTTTCTCGCTGATCAGGCGACGAAGTGCATCATACTCTACGGGTTCAATCTGGAGACTTCGGGAGCCATTTCGGTATTGCCTTTCCTCGACTTCGTTCTCGTCTGGAATCGAGGCATTTCCTACGGACTTTTCCAACAACATGAGGAAATTGGCCGCTATGGGCTGATTTTATTCTCTTTGATCGCCATCATAGGTTTTCTGATCTGGCTGCGCCGGATCAGACAAGGCCTTCCGGCGCTCGCGATCGGGCTCATTGTGGGCGGCGCGCTCGGCAATGCTATTGATCGGCTCGCTTATGGAGCCGTTATCGATTTCATTTTGCTTCATTGGGGCGAATGGCGATGGTATGTGTTCAACATTGCAGATGCGGCAATCGTGATCGCCGTCGCCTTGCTTTTGGCGGATTCATGGTTAGGTAGTCCGCATCGGAGAAGTTCCCAGCCTGCACAGGAGAGACCGTCATGATCCGTCCCCTTATGGTCAGGGTTCCGTTTCTTGCCCTGTTTGCTTTGAGCCTTTTGAGTTTAGGACTTGTGTCGGGCCCGGCCAAAGCCGGCGACCTCATGGACGCGATTTCCAATATAATGGGCGGGAATTCGGTTGACGAAGACCAATATCAGGAGCGTTCACCGCTCGTCGTTCCGCCTTCAAAGACCTTGCCGAAGCCAAAACAGAAAGCGCAAAATACCGACCCGGCTTGGCCCAAAGATCCCGATGTGATCAAAAAGCAAAAGGCCAAAAAGGGTGAAGATGGCGTCGAGCAGGGTGAGCTTTTTGCAAAACTCCTCGGACCGAGTGCTGAACAAGCTGCGGCTCAGCAGGGCGCGGCTGTGATGCCGCCGCGTGATCCGAGCAAGCCCTTAACACCTCAGGAAATGGCGCAGGCCTCGGAAATTATGAAGCAGGTTGCCGCCCAAAATAATGCGCTGGCTGAAGCCTCCGGCCCTCGTGCACTCACAGCTCCCCCAAAAGCCATTGCTAAAAAGGCTATGATCACGCCGGAGATCGAGGCCGCTGCCGCAGCCGCTGGCGCTTCACAAAAACCTTGGTATCAATTCTGGTAATGTCATAACGACTTTACGGAACAGGGAGACTTCATGTCTAAATTTTCGACGGACGCCGAAAGCGGCGGGCCTAACATCGCGCATGTCACGCTTGAGAACGGATTGGAGATCGTTGTAATCCCTGATCATCGCACGCCAGTGGTCACCCACATGGTATGGTATCGCAATGGCTCAGCCGACGATCCTGTTGGTAAATCAGGCATAGCGCATTTTCTCGAGCATCTCATGTTCAAGGGCACTGAGAAACACCGCCAAGGAGAATTCTCTGATGTGGTGACCGCTTTGGGCGGCCAGGAGAATGCGTTCACTTCGGTTGATTACACTGCTTACTATCAACGCGTCGCGCGCGAACATTTGAAAACCATGATGGAATTCGAATCTGATCGCATGACCGGTCTTGTTTTGACGGATGAAATTGTCGATCCCGAACGCGATGTTGTGATTGAAGAGCGCCGTATGCGCACGGATACCGATCCCGCCGCCGAACTCGGCGAAGCTCTCGCCGCTACTTTGTTCACGCATCATCCTTACGGCAAACCGATCATCGGATATATGCATGAGATCGAAGGTTTGAAGCGTGAAGACGCGCTTACCTATTATCGACGCTTCTATACACCGGAAAATGCCATTCTCGTTGTCGCCGGTGATGTGACCAGAGACGAAGTCGTGTCACTCGCTCAAGAGACCTACGGAAAGATTCCTGCGCACGGGGAGAAACCTTCGCGCCTGCGTCCGCGTGAACCTGATCCTCGTTCGGCGCGTCGTGTGACACTTGCCGATCCGAAAGTCGAGCAACCGTCATTACAACTTGCGTGGCTTGCTCCGAGTTACACGACAGCAAGCAAAGGCGAGGCGGAAGCGCTTGAAGTGCTTGTGCAGCTGATTGGTGCTTCTGGCACTGGCCGTCTTCATCGCAAATTGGTGATGGAAGAAGCCGTCGCTGTTGCCGCGGGGGCTTGGTATCAATCAACCGCCGTGGATCGCTCTCGTCTTCTTGTTTACGCGGTGCCGCGTCCGGGTATTACGCTTGATGCATTAGAAGCCCGTGTGCTTGCTGTCATTGATGAAATGTCGAAACATCCCGTTGATGAAAATGAATTGCGCCGCGCAAAGACAAGACTCGTTGCCGATACGATATATGCGCAAGACAGCCAATCTTCCCTGGCACGGATGTATGGCTCAGCGCTCGCCACCGGCTCAACGGTTGAAGATGTCAAATCATGGCCCGATTTGATTGAAGCGGTTGATGCGGCGAGCGTAAAAAAAGCCGCAGCAACATGGCTTCATCCACATCGCATGGTGACCGGTTATCTATTGAAAGACGAGGCTGCGTAATGAATGATCTTTCAATCAAACCAAGTCTTTCATCACGAATTCAAGTTGTCCGCTCGTCATCAGGTTTAGAAGCGTGGTTGATCGAAGATTATACAGTGCCATTGATTGCGATGGAAATCGCGATGGACGGTGGCTCTTCGCAAGATCCTGAGAACCTTCCCGGAACGGCATCTTTTCTCGCGGGTCTTCTCGATGAAGGTGCGGGTCCTTATGACTCTGCCGCGTTTCACGACCGGCTTGACGATTATGCGATTGAACTTGGTTTCTCCGCTTCACGTGATTTGATCACGGGACATCTGCGTACACTTTTAAAGCATCGTAACGAAGCATTTGACATTCTTCGTCTAGCGCTGAACGAAGCGCGACTCGATGAAGAACCTGTCGAACGCGTGCGCGCGCAAATGCTTGCCTCTCTTCGCCATGAAGCGAATGACCCCGATACAAAAGCTAATCGCACATGGTTTGAGAAAGCCTTCGAGGGTCATGCCTATGCACGCGCCGTCAAAGGAACATTTGACAGTATCCCAAAGATCACACGGAATGATCTTCTTTCCTATCGCGACCGTGTTTTTTCACGCGAAACACTAAAAATCGCGGTTGTAGGTGCGATTGATGCGGCAACGCTCGCGAAAGAACTTGATCAGATTTTTGCCAATTTCCCGGCAAAATCAAAACTGTCGAATATTTCCGTTACGCAGCCTAAATTGATTGGTTCGCGCACAATTGTTGATCTTGATATTACACAAAGCTCAATCCGCTATGGCGCGCCCGGGCTACAACAAAGCGATCCTGATTTTGTTACCGCCAGTGTGATCAACCATATTCTGGGTGGCGGCGTGTTCTCTTCGCGCTTGTTTCGTGAAGTTCGTGAAAAGCGCGGCCTTGCCTATTCTGTTTTTTCGCAATTGGCGCCACTGGATCATGGACCTTTGCATATGGGCGGCACATCGACTAAGAACGAACGCGTGGCTGAATCGCTCGCAATCATTGAAGCAGAAATAAAATCGCTTGCGCTTGACGGCCCCAATGGCGAAGAACTCGATATCGCCAAAAAATATCTGATCGGTTCTTGGCCCTTGCGTTTCGACACATCAACGAAACTCGCCAATCAACTCGTCCATATGCAGGTCGAAAATCTCGGCCTAGATTATATGGAGTGTCGGAACGGATTGGTGGCTGCTGTCAATCGCGAAACTGCGGCGCGGGTCGCGAAACGTCTCTATGGTACCGGTGAAATATTCACCGTTATTGTTGGCCGCCCGGTTGGCGTTTAACGCGTTTATTGTCAGCGATCTTTCCGCGCCTGCTCATAGGCTTTATTCTCCTCCCTCTGGCGTAACCGTGCGATTCGGAACGCCGCAGAGGTGCCTATGTCCGTTCGCAAACTTGATCCCGTTCTGATTGACCGCATCGCAGCGGGCGAAGTCGTTGAGCGTCCGGCCTCTGCCGTCAAAGAACTGGTTGAAAATGCGATTGACGCTGAAGCGCGCCATATCGAAATCGTGATTACATCGGGCGGACGCGATCTCATTCGTGTCACTGATAACGGTTTCGGCATGAGTGAAGACGATCTCTCACTCGCTGTTGAAAGACATGCGACATCAAAACTTCCCAATGGCGATTTGTTTGCGATTGCCACATTGGGATTTCGGGGAGAGGCGCTTCCCTCGATTGGCGCTGTTGCGCGATTAACGATCGCGTCGCGCATGAAAGACGCGTCGATGGGCGTCACACTCACAGTCGATGCGGGGTTGAAAGGCGATACCAAACCCATCGCCATGATGCAGGGCACACGCGTTGATGTCGCCGATCTTTTTTTTGCCACACCCGCCCGATTGAAATTTCTGAAAACAGATCGCGCCGAAGCGCAAGCGGTTGCCGATATCATCAAACGCATCGCGCTCGCGCATCCTGAAATCCGATTTACACTTGTAAGCGACGGGTCAACGCTCATTGACTGCCCAGTTGAAAGCGGTGCGGATGCTTTCGCGCGTCGCACAAGCGCAATTCTCGGAAAAGATTTTGCTGAAAATTCAATTGCCGTTGATGCGCATCGTGATGACGTTACGCTTAAAAGCCTTGCAGGGCTCGGCACCTATCATCGCCCGACTGCGAACAATATTCATTTCATCGTAAATGGTCGCCCCGTACGCGATCGTCTTTTAGTCGGCGCTTTAAAAGCCACCTACCAAGATCTCCTGCCGGCAGGTCGCCACCCTGCGGCGGTTTTGTTCATCACCCTGCCACCTAACCTTGTTGATGTAAATGTTCATCCGGCAAAGAGCGAGGTGCGTTTTCGTGACCCGGGTCTTGTTCGGGGTCTTCTCGTCTCGACGCTACGCGATGCATTACAAAATGTAGGGCGTACAACATCGACATTGGCCCATCGTGCCTTTAGCGCGCTCTCGCGCAATCAGTCTTATTCGTCAAGCGCACCACCAGCACATTGGAATGGGCAAGACTCGCCGTCTCGACCTGTTGGTTTTAATGAAGCGGCGCAAGCGGCGTTTGAAACGCTTTCATCGCCTTCAGTTGATCGACGCGCAGGTCTTTCCACCCTTTCTGAAGATCTCCTTGACAAACCGCTTGGTGCCGCACGCGCGCAAATTCATGATACCTATATTGTTGCGCAGACAAGACAGGGTGTTGTGCTTGTAGATCAACATGCCGCACATGAGCGTCTTGTTTACGAAAAACTGAAACGCGATCACGAGAAAAAATCTCTCGCACGACAGATGCTGCTTATTCCTCTTATCGTTGAACTCGATATGATTTCAGCTGATAGGCTACTCTCAAACCAAAAATTTCTCGAAGAGATGGGTGTCACAATTGAGTCTTTCGGGCCGGGGGCGATCTCGGTCACTGAAGTGCCCGCTTCTCTCGCTGAAAGCGATATTGAAGGCGCAGTGCGCGATCTTATTGAGAGTTTTGAAGAATGGGGCACGGGCGCTACACTTGACGTGCGGCTTGATCATGTTCTGAAAACTTTTGCCTGCCATCACTCCGTGCGTGCCGGACGTCGTTTACGTGCAGAAGAAATGGATGCGCTCTTGCGCGAAATGGAAGCAACACCGAATTCCGGTCAATGCAATCATGGTCGCCCAACCTTCATCAAATTGAAACTTGCCGATCTCGAACGTTTGTTCGGACGTTCCTAAACTATATGAAAAAGGAAACTGATCATGCCCATCACCATTCGTCCCGTTGAACAAAAAGATCGCGCCGCATGGAACGCGCTTTATCAGGGCTACGCCGAATTTTACAAAGTCACGCAGACAAAAGAAATGCGAAACAAAGTCTGGTCATGGCTCTTTGATGAGACTCATGAAACCGAGGGCTTGGTGGCTGTTGATGACAGCGGCACATTGATTGGGCTCACGCATTTCCGTCCCTTCACGCGGCCGCTCTCTGCAACCACGGGCGGCTTTCTTGATGATCTTTTTGTGACACCTTCATTGCGCGGCTCAGGCGCCGCGCGCCTTTTAATCGAGGCGGTGGTAAAGCTTGGCGAGGAAAGAGGCTGGAGTGTCATTCGCTGGATTACGGCGGAAGACAATTATCGCGCCCGCAGCCTCTATGACAAAGTCGCCGAGAAGACCAAATGGGCGACTTATGACATCAAATTGTGAGGGGATAAATCTCTAGCCGGCAATTCCCTGCCCCATCAAAGTCGAAACATGCGCGGCAACTGAACGCGAGAGGCCTTCAAGATCATAGCCGCCTTCGAGCAAGGAAACGACGCGGCCTTGTGAATGCTTATCGGCAATCTCCATAAGCCGTTGCGTGGCCCATGAAAAATCACGCTCTTCCAAATTTATATTCGCAAGCGGATCGCGCCAATGCGCATCAAAACCGGCTGAAATGATCACAAGCTCGGGCGCAAATTTTGTGAGCCGGGGCAAAATGACATGCGTTAACGCATCACGAAACATCTCGCCGCCATCACCGGCACTCAATGGAGCATTTACAATCGTATCATGGTCACCGCGTTCATCACGCGCACCAGTACCAGGATAAAGCGGCATCTCATGCGTTGAACAATACATCACCGACGCATCATTCCAGAAAATATCTTGCGTGCCATTGCCGTGATGCACATCCCAATCAATGATCGCGACACGACCAATTCCAAATTTCTTTTGCGCGTAACGCGCGGCAATCGCGGCATTGTTGAAAAAGCAAAAGCCCATCGCGGTTGCATGTTCGGCATGATGACCGGGCGGACGGATGGCCCCGAATGCATTGCGCGCCTCGCCTGATAGGACCGCATCCACGGCACGCGTTGCGGCCCCTGCTCCCCGAAGCGAGGCTTCAAGCGAACCTGACGACATGATAGTGTCAGAATCAATCGCCGTAAATCCGTCAACAGGTAATGCGTTCTTGATACTCAAAATGTGATGTTCGGGATGGCAAGTGAGGAGCGATGATTGCTCTGCACGTGGCGCTTCCTCACGCCACAGCGCAGCAAAGCGCTCATCTTCAAGCACATGCTCAACAGCACGAATACGATCGACGCGTTCGGGATGGCCTTGCGGAGTTTCGTGCCGTTTGAATGACGGATGGGTGAGAAGCAGCGTGGGCATGAAGCATCAAGAGGGGAGACGCTCTAGCGCGTCAAGCATTCTCACCGCTTTATCAAACGAAGATCAATCTACAAACTGGCGATAGAAATCCGCGTGAAATGGCTTTTCAGCCTTCCGGCTTGATTTGACGATCTCCGCTGCCGCTGCGAGCGCCGGTATTCCGATGCGGCCGAAGCTTTGTGTGGTGTCACGCGGTGCCGTGACCCGATCAGCGATTGCCGCGGTCATTTGAGGTGACGTCTTCGTCTCTTTCGGGGATTGAGTCATCGCTTTATCCTTTACTAAATTACGCAGTCTTTGGCGTTTTGATCAGATTGTCCCTATTTCACCGTCAAATTGGGCCGATTTTGGGATCAAACGCGGCAATCATTAGAATTTTCGTTAAATTTATCTGGCCATCTCTGCTTGAGACCGATTAAGACTCTGTGAATCTGGTTTTATCCCGACCCTCGTCTCACGCCTTGGATACCTCATGCCGCTCAAAGCCATTCTCTTCGACAAAGACGGAACGCTGATCGACTTTGACCGCACATGGGGCGCCGCTGGCTATCACGTGATGCAAAAGCTCTCTCAAGGCGATGAAGCCATCTTTAATCGCCTAATCGAGGTCACCCATTACGACTCTGAGCGCCGCACCTTCCGTCCGACCTCGCATATGATCGCGGGTGCTGCCGCCGATTATGGGAAGATTTGGGCCGAAGCGCTAGGGCGAACGGATATTGCGGGTGTGATAACCGATATGAACCGCCTTTTCATGCAAGAAGCAGTGACGACACTCGTACCCATCGGCAATCCGCTCGCCCTTCTCCAAGATCTCTCGGCCAAAGGCTATGCGCTTGGGATTGCCACCAATGATGCGGAAGCCGCCGCCTTCCAGCAGACAGATCTTCTCGGCCTGACACCGCATCTTGATTTTATTGTCGGCCATGACTCAGGTCATGGGCGCAAACCGGATCCTGGCATGGTTGAGGCCTTTGCGCGCAAAACGGGCCATGACGCGGCACATGTCGCGCTTGTGGGGGACTCAACCCACGATCTTCATGCCGCGCGCGCGGCCGGCGCGGTGGCGATTGCGGTCTTAAGTGGCCCCGCGACGCGCGAGGACCTCGCCGACCATGCCGATCATATCATTGAGACAATCGACGACCTGCCGGCATTACTCACGCTGATCTGACGTCTTTCGACCAAGATCGCACTTCCCTTTAAACCCGGCTTCATTATTCTGACCTTTGACGAGCGGCGCCGGGGAAGCGCCGTCTGATGCTTGAAACCGAGGGGGGATGCATGCTGGGTCTCATGCAAGACTGGCCGTTGCTCATTCATCGCATGATCGATTATGCAGCCACGCAACATCCGCATCGCGCTGTGATCTCACGTTCGGTTGAAGGGCCGATGCGTCGAACCACCTATCATGATGTGCGTTTACGCGCGCTCAAACTTGCGCAACGTCTTGCGCGTGATGGCGTGAAACTTGGCGATCGTATCGGCACGCTTGCGTGGAATACAGATCGCCATCTTGAAAGTTGGTATGGCATCACGGGTATTGGCGCGATCTATCACACGCTCAACCCCCGCCTCTTTGAAGAGCAATTGATTTACATCGCTAATCATGGCGGTGACAAGATGATTTTTCTGGATCTCACTTTTGTTGCACTCGCGGAAAAGCTTGCACCGCATCTTCCTGCAGTCGAACGTTATGTCATTTTTACCGATGCGGCGCATATGCCGAAGACGACGCTCAAAAACGCTATCGCTTATGAGGATTACATCAATGAAGTCGATGGCGATTTCCGCTGGATGGATTTTGATGAGAACACCGCCGCAGGCATGTGCTATACATCAGGAACAACTGGCCATCCGAAAGGCGTTGTCTATTCGCATCGCTCGAATATTTTACACGCGATGTCTGTGATGATGCCGGATAGTCTTTGCCTTTCTGCGCGTGACACAGTGATGCCGGTTGTACCGCTTTTCCATGCAAATTCTTGGTCGCTTGCCTTCTCGGCGCCGATGGCAGGCACAACGCTTGTAATGCCAGGCGCGAAACTTGATGGTGAATCTGTTTTCAACATTATCGAAACAGAAAATGTGAGTGTCACGGCTGCAGTACCAACTGTGTGGCTTGGCCTTTTGCACTATCTTGAGTCAACAGGTCAACGACTCACAAAACTCAAACGCGTTGCGATTGGTGGATCAGCCTGTCCGCGTGCGGTAACAGAAGCCTTTGAACAAAAATATGGTGTTGAAGTGATTCATGCCTGGGGCATGACCGAGATGAGTCCCATCGGCTCTTTCTGCACATTAAAGCCTGAAGTGGCTGACCTTAAAGGAACCGCTCTTTACGATTTGAAACAGAAGCAAGGCTTTGCGCAATTCACCGTCGATATGAAAATCACTGATGATGAAGGCAAGATCTTGCCATGGGATGGCAAGACTTTTGGCCGGCTTAAAGTGCGCGGGCCTGCGGTTTCAAAAGCCTATTATGGACTTGATGAAGATATTCTCGATGAAGAAGGTTATTTCGACACAGGCGATGTCGCAACCATTGATGAGCATGGCTATATGAACATCACCGACCGCGCGAAAGACGTCATCAAATCCGGCGGGGAATGGATTTCATCCATCGATCTTGAAAATGTTGCGGTGGGTCACCCCGATGTCGCGGAAGCGGCGGTAATTGGCATCGCGCATGAGAAATGGGGCGAGCGGCCTTTATTGATCATTGTTAGAAAGAAAGAACGCACTCCGACAAAAGAAGACATTCTTGCTTTCATTGAAGGCAAAATCGCCAAATGGTGGATGCCGGATGATGTTATGTTTGTTGAAGATATTCCACATACGGCTACGGGCAAAATTTCCAAGAAAAATCTGCGCGACAATTTCAAGGATTCTCGTTTTTTGTAATGGGTCCAAACCATGACCCATCACGTGTGGAAATAGAGCGTCGCGAGAAGGGTCGTGTGTTTCGTATCGAACACATAGACATAGGAATTGGTACCATTTGTGATGGAGTAATCGGTACCGTTTGCTATTTGTCCAGTCGTTGCATTCACATCGCTCGAATTCCAATAAGAATAGTTACCGTTACTTAATAGTGACAGACTGTCGCCACTTGAAGCGAATTTCACATCAAGCAGGCCTGCATTGCTCGATGAAGAAGTTGAGCCCGTCAAAATCTTTTGGATGTCATCACCGCCAAGCGATAGCGACACCGCGCCACTTGTGCCCGAGAAATCGAGAAATTCCGCATTCGAGAGAAGATTCGAGAAGGATGATCCCGACAGTGTCGCATTCGATGTCCCGCCAAGATTGATCGTGTCTGTGCCCGCGCCACCATCAAGACGGTAATTGATTGAAGACCAATCGAGGCGCAACAGATCATTGCCAGCACCACCAAAGAGAGAGTCCGCGCCGCCGCCGCCAACGAGCGTATCATTGCCCGAGCCGCTCGTGATCACATTGTCGAGATCGTTACTGATGACGGTGAAATTGCCGGAGCCGAGCGTCGTGGTATTCCACGTGCCAGTTGCACTGTTATAATTTGAAGTCGACGTATTGAGATAAGTGAGATTACTCATCGTACCCCCCACCACCATAACGGGAGGACGATAAATCAAGCGAAGTCAGTATTGAATTGATCGAGTTAACATCGCCATATGTCAAACCGTAATAACCATCACTCACTTGCGTGGTAGCTGAGTGAAGCGGCTTGAAGTCGTTATGAATAGCCTTAAGCTTAAGGCAAACGCGCATCACGCCGCAGGTATTGATGGCCTTCTAAAAGAAGCCAAATCTCTTGCCGATGAAATCAGTGATGATGATACGCGGGATGCCGCATTGCTGGCAGCGCTTCAGGAAATTAAACATTACGGCATTAATCGTTACGGCACGCTGATCGCTTGGGCTGAAACACTCGGCCAAAAAGACGCCGCCCGATCTTTGCATGAAAGTCTCGCGACAGCGAAAGATTTTGATCATACGCTTTAAAAATTAGCGACCTCAAAATTAAACCACCAAGCCGCCGTTTAGGATCGCTTTCAAAATGCTCCCCTGTATTTACAGGAGGGTGAGTCAAATGGTGAAAGAAGGTGCCCGACCCATCGCGAGGCCACGCGGTTTCGCCGCGATGGATGCCGAGCGGCGACGAGCTATTGCGCGCTAAGGCGGGGAAAGTGTTCCGAAGGAAAAGCGCAGCTTCGCCCGCAATCCTGCACTCGCTGTTGAAGCAGGCCGAAAAGGGGGTCAAAGTGATGCGCCCGAATAGCGCAGCTTCTCAAAAAATCCAAGCTTAGCCGCAGAAGCCGGTCGCAAAGGCGGCGAAGTCACGCAAAAAGCTGCTCGCAAAAGTCGACATGATGCTTCAACACGCGATGCCGATGAAGGCACGCGCTCGAAAAATTAGACTCTGATCGTCGACTATCGGTTTTATGACCGGCTTTGAAGCTTCTGCTCAAAAGCCAAAGCGTGTTTAACGATTGTGTCAAGATCATCATAATGCGGTTTAAACCCAAGCGTAGATTTGATTTTATTGCCTTTGGCGATGACTTCAGGCGGATCGCCCGCGCGACGCGGGGCATAATCGACAGAGAAATCAACTCCTGAAACCCGCTTCACAGCATAAATAACTTCGTTCACCGTTGAACCATGGCCATAGGCGCAATTCAACATAAGGCCCTTGTTGCCTGCACGAAGATAATCAAGTGCAAGACGATGAGCGGCCGCAAGATCAGACACATGAATATAATCACGAACACATGTGCCATCACGTGTGGCATAATCACAACCAAAGACACTCATGGAGTGGCGCTTGCCTGTCACCACTTCACACGCGGTCTTGATGAGATGGGTTGCGTGCGG
The DNA here is from genome assembly GCA_016870035.1 of Alphaproteobacteria bacterium. GTDB lineage: Bacteria > Pseudomonadota > Alphaproteobacteria > Rhizobiales > Beijerinckiaceae > CAIUPE01. The sequence goes on along the minus strand of VGCJ01000009.1, from coordinate 25,865 downwards.
CGTCGCTTGACCCGATCGAGCCTCTGGATCTGCACCGGCGACATTGAAATAGCGCAGGACCATGGATTGAAGACCATACGCATGCCGTGCATCCTCGAGCATCCACTCGACCATCAATTTTGAGCGACCATAGGGAGAAATCGGATTGGGCCGCGTCTCTTCACTCAACGGCATTTCATCGGGCTCGCCATAGACGGCTGCGGTTGATGAGAAAATAAAATTTTTCACTCCGCTCTTGACTGCACCCTCTATCAGGCTTCGCGCTTTGACTGTATTTGACTCATAATAGCCAAGCGGATCACTAACCGAGTCGGGCACAACGATTTTGGCAGCGAAATGTGCGATTGCATCGATGTTGTGTTTTTCAATAATTCTTCGAATAAGCGCTTGATCAGCCACATCACCACGGATCAACGGGACAGCCGCAGGAAGAAGCCACTCAAAACCGGTTGAAAGATCATCAAGCACGATCGGCGTTTCACCGCGCGCGACTAGATCGAGCACCATGTGGCTGCCGATATAACCTGCGCCGCCTGTAATCAGAACTGCCATAAAAAGCCTCTCTTCTGGAAATGATCATACTTAAGCTAATTAACATCTTCGGACACTCAACGTTTCGTCTATCGATTTGGTGCCATGGGAGCAAGCAAATGAATGTGAATCGGGATTTCTCCGAACCTCAGGCCGAGTGCGCGACCATGCTCGTTGCCATCGACCAGCTTCTCCTCAATTCTCCGCCCAATGAATTTGCATGCTGGTTGAGGATGGTCGCCGATAAAATCGACGCAAAGGGTGTTGAAGAAGGCCTTGGCCTCACTTTGGCCGATAATGATGATGAGTAACCCGTAAGGGTCGTTTCGAAGGCACGCTCCCACGCATGTTGCTTTCATTGCCTCGCAACACTCTTTCAGTGTATGCGACACATCATGACTGAGCAGCCAGACTTCGATCGAAATATGCCTCAGGCCGAGCGGATCGAGCGCTTAAGCCCGCTCGTCCAGCGCGTGATCGCGCCCAATTCCGGACCTTTCACTTTCACGGGAACCTGTACCTATATTGTTGGTGATCGGGATATGATCGTAATTGATCCAGGGCCCGATGATCCGACGCATCGTGATTTAATCATGAAGGCTATCGGGACGTCGCGTCTCAATGCCGTCCTCGTCACTCACACACATCGCGATCATTCGCCGCTTGCAAAGACTTTAAAGTCCCTCACGGGTGTGCCGCTCATGGGATGCGGTCCTCACCAACTGGCGCGCGCCTTAAATGAAGGGGAAATCAATCCGCTCGATGCGTCGTCCGATTATGATTATCAGCCTGATCTTGTCTTGAATGATGGCGAGCGTGTGGAATTTGGTGATATTGAGATTGAAGTGCTGGCAACACCTGGCCACACAATCAATCATCTCGCTTTTGCCTTGCTCAATGAGACGGCGCTCTTCTCTGGTGATCACGTTATGGGATGGTCCACAAGCATTGTGACACCACCCGACGGCGCGATGCAGCCCTATCTTCACTCGCTTGAAAAATTGATTACGCGGGACGATCAAGTTTACTACCCAGGTCATGGGGAAGCGGTGAGAAACCCCTCGCGCTTTGTGCCGCAACTTCTTGCACATCGTCGTTTACGAGAAACAAGCATTCTCGAAGCTGTGCGCGAAGGTGTCGAAACAATTCCCGATCTCGTCGCAAAAATTTATCGCGGTCTTGATCCGCGTTTACATGGCGCTGCGGGTCTTTCAGTCTTTGCGCACTTGGAAGATCTTGTATCACGCGGGCTTGTAAAGGCTGAACCGGCTCTCGCCCTTACCGCAAAATTTTCGTCGCGTTGATTTATGAGCCTGCAAGTGCAATCACTTTACGAAACACCGACGGTAAAGCTTCGCCCTCTGGTCCATTGGCCGATGACCATCGATGAGTCGGTTGGATCTTCAAAGTGTTTGGTGCGTCGGCGTGATAAACACTCAATGTCAAATGAAAATGTGTGAATACATGGGTAACAATGTCTTCAAGCTTTCGCCAACGCGCTTTCACGGGCGCCGATTGAAGAAGCATTTCTTCTTCTAATACTATCTCTTGCCACGCACTTGTTGGCACACCCGTCATGCCGCCAAGCAATCCTTGATCCGGCCGATCTTCAAGGAGCACAGCGCCGTCGGCTCTTCGGAGCAAAAACGCAGCGCCAAAGCGATGAGGCTTTGCTTTCTTCGCTTGTTTGACGGGATAATTTGTCGACTCGCCCGCTTTAAACGCCGCGCAGTTTTTCACGAGAGGGCAAAGCGAACAGCGCGGCGCTTTCGGAATACAGATCGTTGCACCAAGATCCATCATCGCTTGCGCAAAATCACCGGGTCGATTTTCAGGGATCAGTGCTTCAACTTTTTTTCTGATATCATCTTTGATTTCAGAAACAGGTTGCGAAAGGGCATAGAGACTTGTGATCACGCGCTCAACATTCCCGTCAATCGCCGCTTCTTTTTGATTAAACGCAATCGCAGCGATGGCCCCTGCTGTATAAGCCCCGATACCGGGAAGCTTTTTCAAATCCGTAATTGTTTTTGGAAAATGACTCTTATGGTCACTCACAATTTTTTGTGCGCATGCATGAAGATTGCGCGCGCGGGAGTAATAACCAAGCCCGGCCCATAAACGTAAAACATCATCTCGATCAGCGCGTGCAAGATCATCAATCGTCGGAAAACGCTTAATGAACGATTCAAAATAAGGAATGACAGTTTTCACAACCGTTTGCTGCAACATGATTTCGGACAGCCAAACCCGATAGGGATCCGCGCGCTTGCCGCCGGTCATCCGCCACGGAAGCGCGCGTTGATGCGCGTCATACCAATCAAGCAGGCGCACCGTGATTTTGCCGCCCGTCTTGTGATTGCGTCCCGTGCTACTAGGTTTCATAATCGAACCAGAATGGACATCTCGCCTTTATTTACCCACCTTTTCACACAAGTCTTGAATTCATGAAACGCCCCCGCGCTTTGGCCGAGTTAATTGACGAGACGCTTCAGCCTGTTTTGGCGGCGCAGGGCTTTACCTCGTCAGACATTGTCGCCTCATGGCCGGAGCTCGTGGGCGAAAAACTCGCCGAGAAAAGCGAGCCCGTGAAAATCAATTGGCCGCGTAAACCGGCATCCAAAACGGAGGCAGAACCCGCGACTCTTGTGGTTCGGGTTGAGAGCGCCTTCGCGCTTGATCTTCAACATCTGAGCCCGATCCTGATCGAACGGGTAAATGCCCGTTATGGCTGGAAAGCCATCGGAAAAATCCTGTTGAAACAAGGGCCCGTCAGCAAAACCGCGCCCTACCGCCCCCTACCTCCTCCGTCTCCCGAATATATGGATAAGGCGCAAGACGCGGTCGGCTCCTTGAACAATCCGGCACTTGAAGAGGCTCTGATCCGGCTTGGTGCGGGAATTCTCGCCCGAAAGGACCCTCGCCCCTAAACTACCTTGCCTTTTTATGAGCACCCCTGTTGATAGACCTCAAATCGAGTATCCGAAGAAAGACCAAATCCCATGACCAGCCGCCGTTCCGTTCTCCTCTCCCTTGCAGCCTTGAGCGCCTTGGCACCAATGATCGGCGCTGATCCCGCCAAGGCTCAGGACGCTAAGGCTAAGGAGCTCGCCGTGCCCGGTCCTTTGGGGGATGTCTGGCTCGGAAAAGAGGACGCCAAGGTCACAATTATCGAATATGCCTCGATGACCTGCCCGCATTGCGCCAATTTCCACGAAAAAATTTTACCGGTTATAAAGGAAAGATACATCGATACGGGCAAAGTCCGTTTCACTTTAAGGGAATTCCCCTTCGATCCGTTGGCAACCGCCGCCTTCATGCTCGCCCGCTGCAACGGAAACGACAAATATTACGCCATGGTCGATTTGCTCTTCGCCCAGCAAAAAGCCTGGTCAACGGCCCAAAAACCGGCCGAGGCTCTGCTTGCAACCGTCCGACAGGCCGGTTTCACACAGGAATCTTTCGAAGCCTGCTTGAAAAACCAGTCCATCTATGACGCCGTCAATTCCGTTCGAGAACGGGGCGATAAAACATTCGGCGTCGAATCGACGCCTACATTTTTTATCAACGGACAGAAGAGTAGCGGATCGTTAAGCGTTGAGGAACTTGATAAAATCCTCTCCCCTCTGGTTGGGGGCTAAGGACGCACGCACTCCCCTTGGAGCGCGGCAATGAAACTTACTGCCTTAAAGATCACAGGGTTCAAATCCTTCGTCGATCCCATAGAATTTCTGATCGAACCCGGTTTGACCGGGGTTGTCGGGCCGAATGGTTGTGGCAAATCCAATCTTGTCGAAGCACTGCGCTGGGTGATGGGCGAAAGCTCGCACAAGAGCCTGCGCGCCGCTGGCATGGATGACGTCATCTTCAATGGCACGACCGGTCGCCCGGCCCGCAATATGGCCGAGGTGACGCTTGCAATCGACAATCAGGATCGCAAAGCGCCCGCCGCCTATAACGAGACCGAGACGCTCGAAGTTACCCGCCACATCGAACGTGAGGAAGGTTCGACATATCGTTTGAATGGTCGCGAGATCCGCGCCCGCGATGTGCAGCTTCTTTTTGCCGATGCTGCAACCGGCGCGCGCTCGCCGGCGATGGTGCGGCAAGGCCAGATCGGCGAAATCATCAATGCGAAGCCGAGCGCCCGCCGCCGCATTCTCGAAGATGCCGCCGGCATCGCCGGACTGCATGGTCGTCGCCACGAAGCCGAATTGCGGTTGAAAGCGGCAGAAGACAATCTGCAACGTCTTGATGACGTGATGGGCCAGATTGAATCGCAGATTGACGGATTAAAGCGTCAGTCGCGTCAGGCCGAGCGTTACAAAACCTTGTCTGCCGATATTCGTCGCACGGAAGCGATTTTGGCGTTGCGCGGTTTGCGCGATGCGCATTTGCATGTGACAGGGTCTGAAAGCAAGGTTGAAGAAGCGCGTGATGCGTTAACGCGCACCGGCTTGCGTCAGGCAGAAACCGCAAAAGATCAAGCCGTCGCAGCCGCAGCAATGCCGCGCCTACGCGAAGCGGAAGCAGAAGCCGCTGCAGCACTTCAGCGTCTTGTCATCGCGCGCGAAACGCTTGATGCTGATGAAGCGCGTGCAAAAGCGCGTGCCGATGAGTTGACGCGCCGCGCTGAACAAATGCGCCGCGATCTCGAGCGCGAAAAACAACTCGCCGCTGATGCGGTGAAAGCGATTGAAACATTGGATGCCGAACGCGCATCCCTTGAAGCAGAGCGCGAAGCGACCGCTGAAAAGCAATCCACCGCCGAGCGCATGAAGCGCGAACGCGAAGAGCATCTTGCACGCGTTGAAGAAGAATTTTCTTCGCTGCAACGTCTTGTTGCCGAATTGCAGGCGCGTCGTGAATCGATTGCTTCACGTTTGCGCACCGAGCGTGAACGTGTTCAACGTTTCACCGAGCAGCATGATCGTAATGCGGCCGATCTCGCGGCACTTGAACAAGAAGCCCATAGCGATCTTGAAGGCATCGCGCTCGCGAGCGAATTAAACGATGTTACAGAAGCGCTTGCCGAAGCCGAAATCGAAGCCGAAGACCGCCGCGCTGCACATACCGAAGCGCGCGATGCCGAAGCCTCTTTGCGCGCACCGCTCTCGGAAGCGGATCGCCTCGTGCAGCGTTTGGAAACGGAAATTCGCACACTTTCAAAACTTCTCGCCAATGATGGTGAAGGACGTTGGCCCGCGCTTGTTGATCAGATCTCGGTGCGCAAAGGCTATGAATCGGCTTTGGGCGCCGCTTTCGGCGATGATCTCGATGCCGCACTTGATCTCGCAGCGCCTGTGCATTGGCTCAATCCGGGCTCTTCGGAATTTGATCCGACCTTACCGGAAGGCGTGACTTCACTTGCATCGCTCGTAGAAGCGCCTTCAGAATTGCAACGCCGTCTGAAACAGATTGGTCTTGTCGATGCCGAGCAAGGCGAGCGCCTTCGCACTTCATTGAAGACCGGACAAATTCTTGTCTCGACCGGTGGTGCGGTGTGGCGTTGGGATGGCTATGTCGCGTCAGCGGGCGCGCCAACACCAGCCGCGCGCCGCTTGGCTGAACGCAATCGCTTGGGTGATCTTGAAGCGGAAGCGGATGATGCGCGTCGCAATCTCGCGCGTCTCAAAGCCAATATGGATGAAGCCTCATCGCAAGTTCGCGTTGCCGCAGAAGCCGAAAACACAAGCGTTGTGGCGCTTCGCGAAACACGCAAAAATTTGGATTCGCTGCGTGAGCGTCTCGCGATTGTTGAAAAACGAGATCGTGATCGGATGGCGCGTCGCTCGGCTCTCGTTGAAGCCTCTGAGCGTCTTTCAACATCACTCGTTGAAGCGCAAGCCGCGTTGAATGACGCTGAACAACAAGAGCGCGATCTTCCCGATATGGCGGAAAAAGAAGGCACCCTGATTCATACACGCACAAGCGTTCAATCGCTTCGCGTGGCGCTCGCTGACGCCACTGCCGCTTATCAAAGCATCCAGCGTGAATCGGAAGCACGCGAACGCCGTCTCTCGGCGATTGCGTCCGAAATACAAGGTTGGATGGATCGCTCGCAACACACAATCGCGCATACGCAGGAAATTGAAGCGCGTTTGGCGGAAGTGATTGCTGAATCAGACGAGCTTTCTGGCGCTCCGGCCATCTTCAACGAACGTCGTCTGGCGCTTGCCGGCGAAATTCAAAACGCTGAAGAGACTCGTAAAGCGCATGCGGATGAACTCGCAATTGCAGAGACCGCTTTGGCAGAAGCCGATCGTCATGCGCGCGAAGCACTCGCCGTCTTCACCGCTGCGCGTGAGGAACAAGTGCGTAGCGAAATGCGCCTTGAAGCGGCAAAACAATCACTCGCCGCACAAATGGCTTCGATTGAAGAGCGCTTTGAAGAACCCGAAGCCGCTTTAATTGAGCGCATCGGTGAAGACGCGATTGAAAATGTCGATGATCCCGCCGAACTCGCGGCAAAGCTTGATCAATGGAAGAGCGAGCGTGATCGTTTGGGTGCCGTCAATCTGCGCGCCGATGATGAGTTACGTGAAATTGACGAGCGTCGCACGGCTATGGAGACCGAAAAGGAAGACCTTGTTGAAGCGATCCGTCGTTTGCGCTCAGCGATTGGCACTTTGAACAAGGAAGGTCGCGAACGTTTGCTCGCCGCTTTCGATATCGTCCAAGGCCATTTCGAAAAGCTTTTCACTTCGCTCTTTGGTGGCGGTGCAGCGAAGCTGCAACTAATTGAAGCCGACGATCCGCTCGAAGCCGGTCTTGAAATCCTCGCCCATCCGCCAGGCAGAAAGCCATCGACCCTCTCGTTGCTCTCGGGTGGCGAACAGGCTTTGACCGCCATCGCTTTGATCTTCGCGGTGTTCTTAACAAACCCGTCGCCGATCTGCGTGCTCGACGAAGTCGATGCGCCGCTCGATGACGCCAATGTCGAGCGCTATTGCGACCTACTCAACGACATGGCGCGCTCGACAGAGACCCGTTTTGTCGTGATAACCCATAATCCCATCACGATGGCGCGTATGGATCGCCTCTTCGGTGTGACGATGGCCGAGCTCGGCGTGAGCCAGCTTGTGTCAGTCGATCTCGGCACGGCGGAATCATATCTGAAAGCCTCGTAACGCGGTACAACACAAAGCCGCGCGGTACCAAAGGCGAAGCCGCTCCAAATCGTTGAATATATTTAACTTTTCAATGAGTTAAAGAGAGGGGCCGTTGCCTTGACAGGCTAGGGGTAGAAAACTATTTTATTTACGATCTAATGAGTGGGTCGGGCCTCAGCTCAGTCGTTCTTCACCGGCAGGGTTTACTCAAGTAAATAATGCCGATAGAAGCGAAAAACGAGTTTCGCGAAACAGGATCCGATGAAAGAGGTGGATCACGAAAACGGTGGAGACCACGCTCTTCAGGAGCGGCTCGCGAAATTGGGAGGCGCGATTGAGAAGAAGCGAGCGGGCTCTTTCGAAGAGGATCGCAGATTGGCGGAAGCCGCGTCTGTGGTTGGAGAAACCGGTAAAGCCATGGCGCTAGGGTTCCGTGCACTATCGGAGTTGATTGCGGGAGTGGCTGTGGGGGGGTTTATTGGGTGGCAAATCGACCGTTGGTCAGGACTTTCACCCATATTCCTGTTAGTATTCTTAATGCTTGGTTTCGCCGCCGGCTTCTGGAACGTCGTCAAACTAGGGAGCGGCAAAAGCTCCACGCGGTCGATGTACTCGAATATGAACGGCCGTAGCGGCTAAGGAGGGGTAACAAAGTGGTAGCTGAAAGTCCCATTGATCAGTTTGTGATTAAACAGGTGTTTGATGTCGGCTCCTTGCCCGTAACCAACTCCGCCATTTTCATGATTGCCATTCTCGTGGTGGCGAGTTTCATTATGATCTTCGGTACTTCCTCGCGCGCACTCGTACCAGGGCGGTTACAATCGCTTAGCGAGTTGGCCTATGAGTTTGTCGCATCAACCGTTCGCGGCACCGCTGGGCAAGATGGGATGCGTTTCTTCCCAATGGTCTTCTCTCTTTTCATATTCGTATTATTGTCAAATTTGATCGGCATTATTCCGTATACATTTACAGTCACTAGTCATATAATTATAACTTTCGCTTTGGCTGCGCTCGTAATACTGACAGTGATATTATACGGCCTTTATCGACACGGTACTCATTTTTTTCATCTTTTTGTCCCGTCGGGCGTGCCGATTTTACTTGTACCTCTGATCGTGATGATTGAAATTATTTCTTTCATATCACGTCCGATCAGCCTATCGGTGCGGTTATTCGCAAATATGCTGGCTGGTCATATCACTTTAAAAATGTTTGGCGGTTTTGTAACAATGCTATTAGTATCTGGCTCGTGGGCGGCATATCTTGCACCCATCCCTTTTGTGTTCACCATTGCCCTAACGGCTCTCGAATTGCTTGTGGCATTCTTACAGGCTTATGTGTTTGCAATTTTAACAAGCGTTTATCTGAATGACGCGATACACCCTGGACATTAGAGGACTTTACGATCATACTGTTCAATTGAAACGTATACTAACAGGAGCAAACATGGATCCCCTATCTGCGAAATTTATTGGCGCGGGTCTCGCCGCAATCGGCACTGGCATTTCCGCTGTTGGCGTCGGATTAATCTTTGGTAATTTTTTATTGGGAGCATTACGGAACCCCTCCGCTTCCGACGGCCAATTTGGTCGCGTCTTCATCGGTGTGGCTCTCGCGGAAGGTCTCGGTATTTTCGCTTTCCTCGTGGCTATCCTCTTGCTCTTTGTGCTGTAATAAAGACTTCGGGCAATAGTCAAACTTTTGTGTTCGATAGTGTTGTAATAACGGCACAATAAATTTATGTGGGGCCTCAATAGCTAAAGAGGCGCGAGCCCACGAATTTTATGAGAGAAACTTGGATGGCAACGACACCAGAAGCCGCTAAGACTAGTTTTCCTCCCTTCGACCAATCGACTTTCGAGCCGCAGCTTGTTTGGCTAGCGATCGTGTTTGGCATTCTTTATCTCCTCATGTCGAGGGTCGCATTGCCGCGTATTGAAGCGATTTTCGATGCACGGCGTGTCGCTCGGCAGGCAGATATTAGCGAAGCCGCACGTTTGCGCTCTGAAACCGAGTCGGCAATTGCGTCTTTCGAGAGAGCACTCGCCGATGCGCATGCACGTGCGGAAGACATTAGCAACAAAACGCGTGATCGTTTGAATGTAGAGATCACAAAGAAGCGCTCCGTATTCGATGCTGAACTCACTGCCAATCGTGATACCGAAGAACGCACGATTGCTGAAAGGAAGGATAAAGCGATGGCGAATGTTGGTGAAATCGCATCAGAAGTAACGCTCGCCATTGTGCGTCAATTGTCTGGCGTTACACCAGTTACAAGCGAAGCGGCAGCCGTTGTAGGCCGTGTTTTGAAGAACTAATAAGGAGCGCACGATGAACGCTTCATTCTGGGTTGCTGCGGCCTTTGTCGTTTTCATGGGTGTACTTTGGTATCTCGGCGCCTTTAAAACGGTGATCGCCGGTCTCGATAATCGAGCCGAAGCGATCCGTAAAGAACTCGAAGAAGCCAAGGCCTTGCGTGAAGAAGCACAGCGCGTGTTTCAAGAATACAAGAAAAAATTTGCTGCCTCCGAACATGAAGCGGATGAGATCATCGCGCGTGCAAAGTCAGAAGCCGCGCGTTACACTGCGGAAGTAGATGCTGAATTCCAAAGCTTCATGAAGCGTCGTCGCGAAATGGCAGAAAAGCGCATCGCGCAAGCTGAAGCCAATGCGATGGCCGAAGTGCGCTCGGCTGCTGCTGATGCGGCAATTAAAGCTTCTGAAATTATCTTGCGTCAAACAGTTGTGGGAGCCACGGCCGACAAATTGCTTGAGCAAGATCTCACGGAAGTGCGCCGCGAATTCCGCTAAGCGAGATAAGCCTCACCGTGAAAAAAAGCCGCGCCCTAAGGCGGGGTTTTTTGTTCGTCGATGGTTTTGAGGTGCTCGCGCAAGAGTTTCAAATCACGCCATGCGAATTGTTTCTGCGCCGGATGACGCAAGAGATGCCCCGGCCCAAAACTCACAAGCATGGGGATTGATTTTTCCCCGAGCGGAACATCGAGCCATTGTCCGCGCAATTTCAAAATTGTCTCGGAACGATGAGTGAGCATCTGAGCGCCACTTGTTCCAAAAGACAAGATCACTTTTGGACGAAGCAATTCAAGTTGGCGTTTTAAAAACGGAGTCAGCGTCGCAAGCTCTTGCGTTGTCGGCGCACGATTCCCCGGCGGACGCCAAGGCACCGCCATGGTCAAAGCGAGAGCGTCTCGCGATAGACCAATGGCGCCCAGCATCTGATCAAGAAGCACACCCGCGCGACCGCAAAAGATTTCACCCGAGCGCTCATCATCGGCTTCCGGAAGATCACCAAGAATCACGAGGCCGTCTGTGTTCGCATCATCGGCCATCAACAATGATCGTGCAGTTCTTTTTAGCGCGATGCCTTCAAAATTTTCCAAAGCGGCGCGAAGCTCAGAGAGAGAAGAAGCGGCTGCCGCCTGCTGCTCTGCCTTTTGAACCCATTCATCACTTGAGCCACTGGCGAGTATCGGCGCCGACGCGGCGCGGGGAGGAGAAAACACCTTAGACGCGGGCCGTGGCGAAGATTTTATTTCTTTGATCGTGGAAAGCGTTTCCGTCGGTGGTGCTTCGTTAAAACGGTCACGCGGCATTTCGTCCAAGAGCGCATCAACGCCGCTTGCCAAATACCAGCGGATCAGGATTTCCCGTGGGTCCGCGTCATAATCTAATTCTTTTACCATCTGATAAGTTTAAACTCTGGCTCGATGGTTTGCCAGTCTTCTGCCAGAAATGCTATGCGGATGAAGAGACAATCGAGCGCCGTCTTTGCGACAGTCAAAACGTAAGGATTGAGGTTCAATCGCGTTCGAAACAGAGCATTCTTAGGGGAACAACCATGAATTTGGCCGAGGCACAGGCGCTTCCGCGCGAGGGTATGGAGTTCGACGTTGTCATCGTGGGTGCCGGTCCGGCAGGGCTGGCGGCGGCGATCCGCCTGAAACAGAAAAATCCCGATCTCGCCGTGGTTGTTGTCGAAAAGGGATCGGAAGTCGGCGCGCATATTCTCTCAGGCGCCGTCATTGATCCGATTGGCCTTGATCGCCTCCTCCCCGATTGGCGCGAAGATGATCAAGCGCCCATTAAGACCGCCGTGACCGACGATCATTTCCTTGTTCTCGGACCTGCGGGTGGCATTCGCCTTCCGAATTTCTTGATGCCGCCTTTGATGTCAAACCACGGCAATTACATTGTCTCGCTCGGCAATGTGTGTCGTTGGCTTGCGACCAAAGCCGAAGCGCTTGGTGTTGAAATCTATCCGGGCTTTGCTGCCGCCGAAGTTCTCTATGGCGAAAAGGGTGAAGTCATCGGTGTCGCGACGGGCGATATGGGCATAGGCAAAGATAACAGCGTGAAAGACGGTTTCACACGCGGCATGGAGTTGAAAGCGAAATACACACTATTCGCTGAAGGCGCACGCGGTCATCTCACCAAGACCTTGATTAAGAATTATCGTCTTGACGAAGAATGTGAACCGCCGAAATTCGGCATCGGCATTAAAGAGCTTTGGCAGATCGCACCAGAAAACCACAAGCAAGGTCTCTTGCAACATTCATTTGGTTGGCCGCTTGATGGAAAAACCGGCGGCGGTTCTTTCCTTTATCATCTCGAAGACAATCTCGTCGCCGTCGGCTTCGTTGTGCATTTGAATTATCGCAACCCGACGCTCTCACCCTTTGATGAGTTTCAACGTTTCAAAACACATCCGATGATCCGTCCGACATTTGAAGGCGGCAACCGTCTCTCTTATGGCGCGCGCGCAATTACTGAAGGCGGTTGGCAATCGGTGCCGAAGCTTTCATTTCCCGGCGGCGCTTTGATCGGTTGCGCGGCAGGCTTTGTGAATATCGCGCGCATCAAAGGATCGCATAACGCGATCCTCTCCGGCATTCAGGCTGCTGATCAAGTTGTGACCGCGCTTAAAGAAGGGCGCGCGAATGATGAGTTGCGCGATTATGAAGCGGGTTGGCGTCTCTCGGCGATTGGTCGTGACTTGCGCAAAGTGCGCAATGTGAAACCGCTCTGGTCGAAATTTGGCACATGGATCGGCATCGGGCTCGGTGGTCTCGACATGTGGACCAATGACCTCTTCGGTTTCTCGATCTTTGGCACACTTAGTCACGGCAAGCCTGACCATGCGACGCTTGAGCCGCTCTCGGCCGTGAAGCCCATTACCTATCCGAAGCCTGACGGCGTTGTCTCTTTCGATAAACTGTCATCCGTGTTCTTGGCCTCGACAAATCATGAGGAAGATCAACCAGCGCATCTGCGTTTGACGGACGCTTCGATTCCTACGGCAAAAAATCTGCCGATGTATGGCGAACCCGCGCGGCTTTATTGCCCTGCCGGTGTTTATGAAGTGGTCTATCAGCAAGAAAGCACCAAGAGTGATCCGCGTTTCGTGATCAATGCGCAAAACTGCGTGCATTGTAAGACCTGCGACATCAAGGACCCCTCACAAAACATTACATGGGTCGCACCGGAAGGTAGCGGCGGGCCGAATTACCCCAATATGTGATCGCTGCTCCGCTCTAGAGGCCTTTTCAAATCTGGGAACAGTTTGTATCGATCGATGATGGACCATTTCCCGATTTCGATAGTTTTCCGCTCGTCGCTTCTCGCGACCAGGGCGCGCGCATTATCGCGCGGCCTGATGCTGAGTAGCCTAATCGGTGTTTACGCGTTTACCGCATCGGGTGCACGCGCCGACACAGATTTTGCCAATACGCTTTCGGGCAATTATCTCGCTGCCCTTGTTGCGGGCATGTCGAATGATCCGACATCGGCGTCGCGCTTTTATTCTGAATCGATCAAATTCGATCCGCGCAGCGCCGACCTTGCCGAGCGCGCTTTGGAGACGCTTCTTGCCGAAGGCAAGATGACAGAAGCCCTGCCGCTTGCCAATACTGTTGCAAAACGTAATTCGGGAAGCGGGATCGCGCGGCTCGCCCAAGGTGTGCGCGCCATCAAAGACAAAAATTTCCAGACCGCGCGCAACATTTTTCGACGCGGCGACCGCAATCAGTCAAGCGACATCACGGCGAACCTCTTGAACGCCTGGACCTACCAAGGCAGCGGGAATATCAAACGGGCCTTTGAAGCGGTTGATCGCATTGGGGATGAGCCGGGCGCAAAAGTGTTTCGTCTTTTGCATCGCGGCTTAATTGCGAAAGTCGGCGGTAAGGCGGATGAAGCACGCAAAGCTCTGAAAGCGGCTTATGAAGCAGATCCGCAAACACTCAGAACCGCAGATCTCTACGCGCAGTTTTTGATCTCGCAGAAAGAGACAGACGAAGCGCTCTCCGTCTATCGTCAATTAAAGCGCCTCTATCCACGGCATCCTTTAGTCCGTGCCGCAATTGCCAATCTCGAACAAGGCAAAGCGGTTGAGGATGAAATTCGCGATGAGAGCGATGGTATTGCCGAGGTGCTTTATGGTCTTGGCAGTGCTGTGACGCGCGATGGCGAAGAACTCGCTTCGCTCATCTATTTGCGCCTCGCGCATTATTTATCACCTAATCACAATCTCGCAGCCCTTGCGATTGCCGATACTTATGAGCGACTAAAGCAGCCACAATCAGCAATCACGGCCTATGCACTCATTGAACAAACATCGCCATTACGTTTGACGGCCGATGTTCAACGTGCGCTCAATCTTGAACAGCTTGATGAAAAAAACCAAGCCGTCGCGGTTTTGAAGTCGGTTTCTCTCAATCACAAAGATGAAATTGAACCTTTGATAGCGCTTGGAAATGTCTATCGCGCTCGCAAAGCCTTCAAAGATGCAGCCGAGACTTACTCCGCCGCGATTGCGGCTTTAGGCCAACCGACGCCAGGCCATTGGAGTCTCTTTTATTCGCGCGGTATTGCTTTGGAGCGTTTAAAGCGCTGGCCCGAAGCGGAAGCGGATTTCAGAAAAGCGCTTGAACTTTCACCCGATCAACCTTTGGTGCTTAATTATCTTGGCTATTCATGGGTTGAGCAAAACACCAATCTTGATGAAGCGTTTAAAATGCTTCGTCGCGCGGTCGAACAACAACCGACCGATGGCTATATCGTTGATAGTCTTGGTTGGGCGTATTATCGCTTGGGCCAATATGACAAGGCGCTACAATTGATGGAAAAGGCGGTTGATCTCAAAGCCGCCGATCCGACCATCAATGATCATTTGGGTGATGTTTATTGGCGTTTGGGTCGTGAGCGCGAAGCGCGGTTTCAATGGAACCATGCACGCGATCTCAATCCTGAGCCGGAAGATTTGCCAAAGATTCTTGAGAAGATCGAAAAGGGTCTTCCGCCCCTCACATCGGGATCTGGCGGGTAAAAGTGGATGGCATGGGTCGGTAAAGCACACGCGCGTGCCAAGATCAATTTGACCCTTCATATTCTCGGCCGTCGAGACGATGGCTATCACGATCTTGAAAGCCTAGTGACCTTCGCTGCTTTCGGTGATGAACTCACATTGGTTGAAGGTCCACAGCTTGCCCTCACACTCTCAGGCCCGCAAAGCGCGGCACTGAAGAACGACGGAGATAATCATATCCTCAAAGCCGCTCAGGCATTGAACGCGCGCGTAAAAAATTTGCGCATTGGTAAATTTCATCTCGTGAAATCTTTACCGCTTGCCTCAGGTATGGGCGGCGGTTCAGCCGATGCGGCTGCAGCCTTGCGCTTGCTCGCAAAACTCAATCATCTTTCGCTTGATGACCAGCGTGTGCGGGAAGCCGCTTTAGAAACAGGCGCTGATGTTTCTGTATGCCTTGAAAGCCGATCACGAATGATGTGGGGCATTGGTGAAACACTGGATGCCCCGATCGCTTTACCGAAGCTCTTCGCGCTTGTGGTCAATCCGTTAAAGACAAGCGCCACACCAGACGTGTTTGCTAAAATTGGTTTGGCGCGCGGCGTGTTGCATAAAGCGCCGCCGCATCCGTGCTTTACCGATAAAATGTCCGAGCACAGTTTTTTCTCAGCGCTGGAAGCGGGGCGCAATGACATGGAAACGGCAGCCATCACATTGCAACCGGCCATTGGTGATGTACAAAAAGCGGTCTCGTCACTGCCTGCCTGTCGATTGACGCGCATGTCAGGTTCGGGAGCCACCGTCTTTGGTCTTTTTCCGTCTTGCCGCGCCGCTGCTACCGCCGCGCGCCTCTTGAAAAGAGAGCATCCGGAATGGTGGATCAAACCCACGCTCTTTGGATGATCGCTTAACCACGCGGGAACGCCCGGTCTTGACCCTTGGCGGCGCGGACCATACGGTGCCCGCGCCTATGAACCCCCTGTTTCTAAGCGCGATTTCATCACTCTGAGGAACGCCATGACCGACGCCTTGAATCCGAAAAAATCCTTTCAAGCCTTGATTTTAACGCTCAATCGCTTTTGGGCCGAGCAAGGTTGTGTGATTTTACAACCCTATGACATGGAAGTGGGCGCGGGCACCTTTCATCCGTCAACCACATTGCGCGCGCTCGGTCCTAAACATTGGCGCGCTGCCTATGTGCAACCTTCGCGTCGTCCGAAAGATGGACGCTATGGCGAGAACCCCAATCGCTTGCAGCATTACTATCAATATCAAGTGATCATGAAACCCTCGCCCGCGAATTTGCAAGATCTCTATCTGCGTTCGCTTTATGCGATCGGCATTGATCCTGAATTGCATGACATTCGTTTCGTTGAAGATGATTGGGAAAGTCCAACACTTGGCGCATGGGGCTTAGGGTGGGAATGTTGGTGCGACGGAATGGAAGTCAGTCAATTCACCTACTTCCAACAAGTTGCAGGCATTGAGTGTTCGCCCGTCTCTGGTGAATTGACTTATGGGCTTGAGCGTCTTGCGATGTATGTGCAAGGCGTCGAGAATGTTTATGATTTGAATTTCAACGGGCTTGAGGGCGAAGATCGCATTTCTTATGGCGATGTCTTTCTGCAAGCCGAGCAAGAATATTCGCGTCATAATTTTGAAGCGGCAAATACGGAAAAACTCGCTGAACATTTCAAAGATGCGGAAGCTGAATGCAAAGCGCTTCTCGATTTCGGTGCGAGGAAAGAACGCCATTTGATGGTGTTGCCCGCTTATGACCAATGTATCAAAGCCTCGCATCTCTTCAATTTGCTGGATGCGCGCGGCGTGATTTCAGTGACCGAAAGACAAAGCTATATATTCCGAGTGCGCGAACTTGCCAAAGCCTGCGGTGAAGCCTGGTTGAAGACGGAAGGTGGCGGCGCCTGCGGAGCCGCATGCGTATGATGAAAACAAATTGACTTCAGAAAGGGAAACAGACACATGACCGCTCCCCATATCGCTGCCAAAGCCCCCTCGCCTGTTGAAGTGAAAGCCGGAGAAAACTATTTCTGGTGTTCTTGTGGCCAATCAAAAAATCAACCTTTCTGCGATGGCTCGCACAAGGGCTCATCCTTCTCGCCGATGAAATGGACGGCGGATGCCGACAAGAAAGCGTTTTTCTGCGCGTGCAAACATTCAAAAAATGCTCCGCTTTGCGATGGCTCGCATAAAGCGCTCTGAGATAAACAGATCCAATAAACCATAACCGCGCGAGACCTTACGCGATGCCTGACTTGCTGCTTGAACTTTTCTCGGAAGAAATTCCCGCCCGCATGCAACGGCGCGCGGCCGAGGATTTAAAATCAGCGGTCACCAACGCTCTGGTCGAGTGCGGTTATACTTATGAAGCTGCGCTTTCTTTCGCGACACCACGTCGCTTAGCTCTGCATATTGTCGGTTTGCCAGCGCATCAGCCCGATACACGCGAAGAGAAAAAAGGCCCACGTGTCGGCGCACCGCAACAAGCGATTGACGGATTTTTGAAAGGTGCGGGATTAACTGATTTGTCGCAAGCGACGATTCAATCCGATCCCAAAAAAGGTGATTTCTATATCGCGATTGTTGAGCGCAAAGGCCAACCGACGGCGTCGGTGATCGCAGACATTTTGCCAAGCATCATCCGCGAATTCCCCTGGCCGAAAAGCATGCGTTGGGGCAAAGCGTCCGCTGAAAGTGGCGCTCTTAGGTGGGTGCGTCCGCTTCATTCCATTGTGTGCATTTTTGGAAGTGACACGGAAACGCCTGAAATTGTTAATTTTGAAATTGATGGCATCAAATCGGGCGACGTGACTTACGGCCATCGCTTCCTTGCGCCTCAACCTTTTCATGTGCGTCGCTTTGATGATTATGTTTCAAAACTTGAAGCGGCGAAAGTGGTTCTTTCGACCGATCGCCGCAAAGACATTATTTTGAATGAAGCAAAGAGTCTCGCTTTCGCGCAAGGACTCGAGCTTGTTGAAGATGAAGCTTTGCTTGAAGAAGTCACAGGACTTGTCGAATGGCCGACAGTGCTTATGGGGTCTTTTGAAGAGCGATTTCTTGATATTCCGCCGGAAGTGATCCGCGCCACCATTCGTGCCAATCAGAAATGTTTTGTACTGCGTAGAACCGGCTCCAACGCACTCGCCAATAAATTTCTGCTCACCTCCAATATGATTGCGAAAGATGATGGCGTGACCATTATCAACGGTAATGAGAAAGTTGTACGCGCGCGTCTCTCTGACGCAAAATTTTTCTGGGAAACCGATCTCAAAGTGAAACTTGAAGATCGTCTCGAAAAATTAAAATCAATCACCTTCCACGCAAAACTCGGCACACAATTTGAGCGCGTTGAACGGATTACATCACTTGCGAAAGAGCTCGCGCCTATTGTTAAAGCGGATGTGAAGAAGGCCGAGCGTGCAGCGCGTCTTTGCAAAGCCGATCTCGTTTCAGAAATCGTTGGCGAGTTTCCGGAAGTGCAAGGCTTGATGGGTCGCTATTACGCAACACGACAAATTGAAGACGCGTCTGTCGCGATTGCGTTAGAAGATCATTACAAACCGCAAGGTCCTTCAGATCGTATTCCGAATGATCCTGTTGCGATTGCCGTCGCGCTTGCCGACAAGATTGATACACTTACGGGTTTCTGGTCGATTGATGAAAAGCCCACCGGCTCAAAAGACCCTTATGCACTTCGTCGTGCGGCATTGGGTGTGATCAGAATTATACTTGAAAATGGACTAAGTTTTAAGCTTTCACAACATCATATTGATTCAGACCTCCTCGCCTTCTTCCATGACCGTTTGAAAGTCTATCTGCGCGACAAAGGTGCGCGGCATGATTTGATTGATGCTGTTCTGGGTATTGATGCAGGCAACGATGATCTGTTGCTTGTGGTGAAACGCGTTGAAGCGCTGGATGCGCTTCTTACGACGGATGACGGTAAAAATCTTCTCGCAGGTTTCCGCCGCGCGGCAAATATTTTGAAGGCCGAAGAGAAGAAGGAAGGCGTTTCATATAAGAACACATTTGATCCGAATCTCTTGAAAGAGTCGCAGGAAAAAGTACTTGGTGAAATCTTGAGCTTCGCGACTCTTCATGCAGCTGAGCATGTGTTGAGCCAAGATTTTGCAAGAGCGATGCGGGAACTCGCGCAATTACGCCCGGCGGTTGACGCATTTTTTGAAGCAATCCTCGTGAATGCGGAAGATCCCGCACTCCGAAAGAATCGCCTCGCGCTTCTTGCGGCCTTCCGCGATGCGACGCGCACGGTTGCCGATTTCTCGGCGATTGCAGGATAAGAGCACCCAAGTCGGCCTGCAGAAGCGCGACCTAAGCTTTGTGCCCTTCGCATCACTTCTGACTCGTCAACGCGTTTCATTGAGGGTATAATGCTTTTGCTCAATTTGAGCATTTATCCGGTCTTTTGACCGGTTTCTTTGGTCTTTAATTATGCTCGTTTTGAGCATAAAGGAGTGTTAGATGGCCCTCGCCACCGCCCCTGTTGGACAAGAGATTTCAGACGCGGCGCGTTTATGTACCGTGAAGACGGCGCTCACGCGCCCCACTCTTGAATGGACTCCCGCTATTGAGCGCGATACCGCGTCGATTTATGCGCGCGTGCAGCATGTCATTCCGCCGGTCGAATGGCCTTTTCATGCGCCTTATATTTCAGCGATCAATCGCCTGAAGAAAGAACGCAACGCGGTGATTCTCGCGCATAATTATCAGACGTCGGAAATTTTTCATGGCGTTGCCGATATTGTCGGCGACTCTTTGCAGCTCGCCAAAAAAGCCACCGAAGTCGATGCCGATATCATCGTGCAATGTGGCGTGCATTTCATGGCGGAGACGTCAAAGCTTTTGAATCCTGAAAAGATGGTTCTCATTCCAGATTCAAAAGCCGGCTGCTCGCTTGCCGCATCCATCACCGGCGCGGATGTTCGCTTGTTGAAAGAGCGTTATCCTGGCGTGCCAGTGGTGACTTATGTGAATTCATCCGCTGATGTGAAAGCAGAAACCAATATTTGCTGCACCTCATCCAATGCCGTTCAAGTGGTTGAAAGCCTCGGCGTCGATCGCGTGATTTTCTTGCCCGATGAATATCTTGGCAAATATGTCGCGACCAAAACCAAAGTGAAGCTCATTCTCTGGAAGGGTCATTGCGAAGTGCATGAGCGTTTCACAGGCGAGGAACTCCGTGCCTATCGTGAAGCCGATCCGACAATTGAAATCATCGCACATCCCGAATGTCCGCCCGATGTGATTGCGGAAGCCGATTTTACTGGCTCAACAGCACATATGATCGACTGGGTGAAAAAAGGCACTCATCGCAAAGTGCTGATGGTGACCGAATGTTCGATGGCTTCGAATGTCGCGTCCGAAGCGCCGCATGTTGATTTCATTCGCCCCTGCAATCTTTGTCCGCATATGAAGCGCATCACATTGCCAAAAATTCTTGATAGTCTTCTCACTCTCTCTGAAGAAGTGACGATTGATCCCGCGATTGCGGATCGCGCGCGTTTATCTGTCGAACGCATGATTGCGCTTGGGCGGTAACGACACCGTGCAGTCGTCGGTTATCATTGTTGGCGGCGGACTCGCAGGGCTCTTCACCGCATTAAAATTGGCACCACGTCCGGTGACAATTTTGGCAGCTGCGCCTTTGGGTGCGGGGACCTCTTCCGCATGGGCGCAAGGCGGAATCGCGGCGGCCATTGCCGAAGGCGACACTGCAGAACAACATACACATGACACGGTCATTGCGGGTGCAGGTCTTGTTGATGAAGCCATCGCGCTTGGTATGGCGCGCGAAGCGGGAGATCGCGTGCGCGATCTTCTTTCTTATGGCGTACCTTTTGATCGCGATCTTGAAGGGCGTTTGATACAATCACGCGAAGCGGCGCATTCAACGCATCGCATCGTACGTGTGAAAGGCGATCGCGCGGGCGCGGCTATCATGGCCGCTTTGATTGAAGCCGTGCGTAAAACGCCTTCAATCACCGTGCATGAACATATTCATGGTGAATCGCTCATCGTGAAAGACGGTCGTATTTGCGGCGTTGTTGCGCGGGCTGAACACCATCATCGGCTAGAATATCATGCGAGTGATGTTGTTCTCGCAACCGGCGGCATTGGTCATCTCTATGCGTTGACCACCAATCCGGTTGAATCATCCGGTATCGGTTTGGCAATGGCAGCCAAAACGGGCGCTGTGATCGCTGATGCGGAATTTGTGCAATTTCATCCAACCGCTATAGCGATTGGTCGCGATCCTGCGCCACTGGCCACTGAAGCGTTACGAGGCGAAGGCGCAACCCTCATAAATAAATCGGGCAAACGTTTCATGACCGCGCTTCATAAGGATACGGAGCTTGCACCACGCGATCTTGTGGCGCGTGGCGTGTTCAGTGAACTTCTCAGTGGGCGTGGCGCTTATCTTGATTGCCGCGAAGCGATTGGCGCGCGTTTCGCTGAAATGTTTCCAACCGTTTATGCGACATGCCACTCAGTCGGCATTGATCCGGCAACGACGCCCATTCCAGTTGCACCGGCAGAACATTATCACATGGGCGGCGTGATGACCGATGCCGAAGGACGCACAAGTCTAAAAGGCCTATGGGCCGTGGGTGAAGTCGCGTCCACCGGCGTTCATGGTGCTAATCGCTTGGCTTCAAATTCCCTTCTTGAAGCGGTTGTGTTTGCTGCGCGCGTCGCGCATGCGCTGCCCGCTGAGCTTGACGCCGTTGCATCGCCTGCAAGCCATGATGATCAAGCACCCGCTGATATTGATGAGGATCAACTCGGCATTTTGCGTGAGACGATGAGCGATCATGTCGGCGTTATTCGCAACAAAGTCGGTATTGAAACCGCCCTTTGGACTCTCTCTGATCTCGCAGCCCATGCTGAAACCACTCAATTAAAATCTATGGCGGAAGCGGCACTCTTGATCACCGTCGCCGCGCATCAAAGAAAAGAAAGTCGTGGCGGTCATTATCGAGACGATTTTCCAACGAGCAATCAGGCCTTAGCGCATCGTTCACGACTAACCTTTCAAGACATGCAGGCCTACATTCAAAAAATCATCGGAGCGCATCGATGACCCTCATTCCGCCCCTCAATCCGATGTTGATCGAAGATGTAATTGATCGCACGCTTGCAGAAGATCTCGGTCGCGCGGGCGACATCACAACGCTTGCCACAATTCCTGCATCCGCGCGCGCCCGTGCGGTGATTGCGGCGCGTGAAAGCGGAGTGATTGCGGGAAGCGATCTCGCCATTGCCGCCTTCCGTCGCCTTGATCAAAGCATTCGTTTCGATACGCATGTGGCTGATGGAGTATCCGTTTCAAAAGGCGATGTTGCACTGGCGATTGAAGGTCCCGCGCGCGCCATTTTATCAGCTGAACGTACGGCACTCAATTTCGTGGGGCGTCTCTCGGGAATTGCCTCTCTCACCGCGCGTTATGTTGAGGAGGTGAAAAATACGAAAGCGCGCATTGTCTGCACACGGAAAACCACGCCCGGCCTTCGCGCTTTTGAAAAACACGCTGTGCGCTGCGGTGGTGGATTTAATCATCGCTTCGGTTTGGATGATGCCATTCTTATCAAAGACAATCACATTGCTGTGGCCGGCGGTGTTACAAAAGCATTGCGCGCCGCAAAAGCCTTTGCCGGTCATCTTGTGAAAATTGAAATCGAAGTCGACACGCTTGACCAGCTCGATGAAGTCATCCACGAAGGCGCAGATGTTGTGCTTCTCGACAATATGACTCCCGCGCAACTGAAAGACGCTGTCGTGCGCTTGAAGGGCAAGATGCTGACCGAAGCGTCAGGCGGCGTGACGCTTGAAACTGTTGCAGCGATTGCTGAAAGCGGTGTCGATATGATCTCCGTCGGCGCGCTCACACATTCAGCAAAAGTGCTCGATCTCGGGCTGGATATCGCGATTGATTAAAAGTGCTAGCCAAGGCTTACGCTTGGCTTGCAACCTTTGCCCCAATCGCAGCTTGGGCGGCTGCGAGTCTCGCAATCGGCACGCGATAGGGTGAGCATGAAACATAATCTAACCCTGCGCTCTCGCAGAAATTGATCGACGCCGGATCTCCGCCATGTTCGCCGCAAATGCCAAGCTTGATCGCAGGCCGCGTGGTGCGCCCGCGTTCAGCAGCAAGTTTTACAAGCTCACCTACTCCATCTTGATCAAGCGTCACGAAAGGATCGGACGGCAAAAGACCACCGGCCGTGTAGGAGCCCAAGAAGGACGCTGCATCGTCACGACTGATGCCGAGCGTTGTTTGCGTCAAATCATTCGTGCCGAAGGAAAAGAATTCAGCGGATTGTGCGATCTCAACCGCACGCAACGCCGCGCGCGGGAGTTCAATCATGGTGCCGACTTGATAAGTAAATTCGGCGCCGGTTTCTTTTTTTACTTCATTTGCCATCGCATCAATGCGCGCTTTGACGAAATCAAGTTCGGGCTTCGCCATCACAAGCGGCACCATCACTTCCGGAATGACGGCTTTACCCGTCTTCTTGGCCGCTTCCACAGCGGCTTCAAAAATTGCACATGCCTGCATCTCGGCGATTTCAGGATAGGCCACAGCGAGACGGCATCCCCGGAAACCGAGCATCGGATTAAATTCATGAAGCTCGAGTGCACGCGCACGAAGCTTTTCAGGAGATGCATTCATTGCCTTAGCCACTTCGGCAATTTCTTCGTCCGAATGCGGCAAGAATTCATGCAAGGGAGGATCGAGCAA
Organism: Alphaproteobacteria bacterium; assembly: GCA_016870035.1. Lineage (GTDB taxonomy): Bacteria > Pseudomonadota > Alphaproteobacteria > Rhizobiales > Beijerinckiaceae > CAIUPE01. Next base: position 2,113 of record VGCJ01000009.1, on the reverse strand, counting down.
ACGGATCGTCACCGGAAGGCCTGACATAATCGTGAAAAGCTCGACGAAATCATTGCGCTGCATCGGCAATAATTTTGCAAGCGCTGCGCGGCGGCCTTTTGTATCATCAGCCAAAATCATCTCGCGCACGGCCACAATACGCTCACCTTCGAAGAACATATGTTCGGTGCGGCAAAGGCCAATACCTTCCGCACCAAAGCCACGCGCCGTTTTTGCATCAAGCGGTGTCTCCGCATTGGTGCGCACTTTCATGCGGCGATGCGCATCGGCCCATCCCATGAGAATGCCAAATTCGCCGGAGATTTCCGGCTCAATCATCTTTACTTGGCCGATCAACACTTGGCCGGTTGATCCATCAATCGTGATATGATCACCCTTTTTGAGAACTGTACCGAGCGCGCTCACAGTACCGGCGGCGATGTCGACCTTCAAAGTACCCGCGCCTGAAACACATGGCTTACCCATACCACGCGCCACAACAGCGGCATGCGATGTCATGCCACCACGCGCGGTTAGAATGCCTTCGGCGGCATGCATGCCGTGAATGTCTTCTGGGCTCGTTTCCACGCGCACAAGAATGACTTTTTTGCCCGCAGCTTTCGCCGCTTCCGCTTCATCACTATCAAGCACGATTTCACCTGATGCCGCACCCGGTGATGCAGGCAAGCCTGTTGCCATCACTTTACGCTCGGCCTTCGGATCAATAGTCGGATGCAGTAATTGATCAAGCGAAGCCGGATCAATGCGCGTGATCGCTTCATCTTTCGTAATCAATCCTTCATGCACGAGATCAACGGCAATCTTCAACGCGGCTTTCGCCGTGCGCTTGCCATTTCTCGTTTGCAACATCCAGAGCTTGCCGCGCTCAATCGTAAATTCAACATCTTGCACATCGCGATAATGGCCTTCGAGCAATCCGTAGATGCGAATGAATTCAGCGTAGGCTTCAGGCATTGCCTTTTCGAGCGAGGGCTTGTCAGACCCCGCAGCGATGCGCGCGGCTTCGGTAATGTCTTGCGGGGTGCGAATGCCAGCAACAACATCTTCGCCTTGCGCATTGATCAGGAACTCACCGTAAAGCGCCTTTTCGCCCGTAGAGGGATTGCGCGTGAAGGCCACACCGGTTGCCGATGTCTCGCCCAAATTACCGAACACCATCGCTTGCACATTGACTGCCGTGCCCCAGCTCGCTGGGATATTGTGCAACTCGCGATATTTATTGGCGCGTACATTCATCCATGATCCAAACACGGCGCCAATCGCCCCCCATAATTGTTCTTTCGGATCTTGCGGGAAAGGTTTTCCGAGTTCTTGTTCGACAATCTTTTTGTACTCGCCAACAATCACTTTCCACTCATCGGCAGAAAGATCCGTATCAAGCGTGAAGCCTTTATGCTCCTTTGTTGATTCAAGAATATCTTCAAAATGATAGTGATCAACACCAAGGACCACATCCGAATACATCTGAATGAAGCGGCGGTATGAATCCCAAGCAAAGCGTGCATCGCCTGCGCCTTTTGCAAGCGCTTCAACTGTTACGTCATTGAGGCCCAAATTCAAGACCGTATCCATCATACCGGGCATGGACGCGCGCGCGCCCGAACGCACCGACACAAGCAAAGGATTTTCGCGATCACCAAAACCTTTGCCGGTCAGCGCGCCAATATGCTCAAGCGCTTTCGTCACTTCCGCTTCAAGTTCTGCGGGATAGGTTTTACCGTGATCGTAGTAATAGGTGCAGACTTCGGTTGTGATGGTGAAGCCAGGCGGCACGGGCAAGCCGAGATTGCTCATCTCGGCAAGATTGGCACCTTTGCCGCCGAGGAGATTGCGCATTGTGGACTGGCCTTCGGCCCGTCCGTCCCCAAACGTATAGACCCACTTCGCCATCGCGCCGTTCCTTTTCGCAGGTGCGAGATTGTGGCTGTTCCATGACGGATCGACCGCGAAAAAGCAACATCAACTCAAGGCTAAATCCTTGGAAAAGCGTGTAATAGATCTAAAAAATCGCTCATCATTATATTCGAATTCTTATATCGCGCATTTTCTCTGCGAAATACTCGCTTTGGCACCGCAAAAACACTATAAACCGCTCAGATCCAAAAAAGGCGCT
>VGCJ01000008.1 GCA_016870035.1 Alphaproteobacteria bacterium | reverse complement strand
ATCGCCGTTACTCGCAGATGATTATACGAAAGGGGTCGAAGCTTATCAAAAAGGAGATTTCAAGACAGCGCTGAAATTTTGGCAACCTCTGGCTGAACAGGGAGATACAGATGCTCAATTCAATCTTGAAGCTATGTATGACGAAGGTCTAGGCGTCCCACAGGATGATAAGACAGCGGTAAATTGGTATACGCTCGCGGCTGAACAGGGAGATGCATATGCTCAATACAATCTTGGAAATATGTATGCCGAAGGTAAAGGCGTCCCGCAGGATCATAAGACAGCGGTAAAATGGTATACGCTTGCGGCTGAACAGGGAAATGCACAGGCTCAATCCAATCTTGGATTTATGTATGACAAAGGTAAAGGCGTCCCGCAGGATGATAAGACAGCGGTTAAATGGTATACGCTTGCGGCTGAACAGGGAGAAGCACTGGCTCAATCCAATCTTGGATTTATGTATGCCAAAGGTGAAGGCGTCCCGCAGGATGATATTAAGGCATATATGTGGTTCAATATCGCTGCTGCAAATGGAGACAAACCTGGGACAAAAGCACGTGATATTGTAAAAGGACAAATGACAATTAATCAAATTGAGAAGGCGCAAGGATATTCAACGAAATGCGTTAAGCAGAATTACAAGAATTGTGATTTCTGAATAGTACGAATGGAACGCATCATTGTCATTGAGTGAGGTGGGACTATGCACAAATTTTATAAATCCATCATCTCATTAGTGTTCATCGTCTCCGTGATCATTGGAGGTCAATCGCCGTCACTAGCAAATGATTTGACGAAAGGGGTTGAAGCTTATGAAAAAGGAGACTTCAAGACAGCGCTGAAATTTTGGCACCCTCTGGCTGAACAGGGAGATACAGATGCTCAATTCAATCTTGGAGTCATGTATAGACGAGGTGAAGGCGTTCCGCAGGCCCCACCTCACCTGTTGATGATTCCCGCGAAAATCGTGCTTATTTTAAATCAATCGGATTTTGATGGTGGGGGCGGCTTAATGCTTACTTGGCAAGGATTTGCTTTCGTGCCTCGGCCTCAAATTCTAAAAGCCGAGCGCGAATATCAGCCTCGCTCGCTCGCCCCTGCAGGTCCGATGCAAGCTTGTGGATGACGTCCTCGTCGCCGGCCTCTTTGAAATCGGAACGTATCACCTCATTGGCGTAAGCCTCTGCAGCGTCCCCTGACTTACCCAATAGCTCGGCAACCCACTTGCCGGCCAGTTTATTGCGCCGTGCGGTTATACGAAACTGGGTCTCGCTGTCGAGAGCGAACTTCGCCTCAGCGGCGCGCTTGCGATCATCAAAAGATGTCATGAACTGACAAAGCTCCTAGTTTTATTACTTAAGAGAAACATAACATAATTTCTATTTCACTTAAACCACTAAATTGAGCAATTTTTTGTTTTTGTGACGGGGATCTGCGGTTCCGCTAGCCCGTCACACGCCTTATGTCAATAGTCTTTTGGGGCTCAAGTCACAGCGGTTACAATCCTTTAAAATCCATTACTTTTAGCAGATCAAAAACGAGCAACGCCTTAACTTCGTGTAACTAAATTTTGGCTTATCCCCTATGATATAGCCTACATTATAACACTTTCGATGTTTTGTTGATAAAAAATAAGATTACAATTTCCTGTATTTCTGTTATACAAAGCGTTGTCGGATTAAAAAACGGGAGGAATTATGAGTAAAAAAGCAAAAAAAAACTCGTATCGTAAAGAATTGAATTTTGCTTTAAGTTCAGCTGCATCGTCTAAGCATTCTTCCGCGACAGAGGCTCTCACCCAGAACGATATGCACAACGAGCCACTGGAAAAATTATCTAAAAAACGTTATAATAAAGAATTAAAAAAGCTTTTTTTAAAGCTCGTACAACTTCAGGAGTGGGTTACAACCACGAAAGCACGCGTGGTGATTATTTTCGAAGGTCGTGATGCGGCAGGAAAAGGTGGTGTTATCAAACGCATAACCGAGCAGCTGAATCCTCGGGTTTGTCGGATCGCTGCACTCGGTACGCCGTCACCCAAAGAAAAAACTCAGTGGTATTTTCAACGCTACGTCGCGCATCTGCCCGCGGGAGGTGAGATCGTCTTATTTGATCGATCATGGTATAACCGAGCTGGCGTCGAGCACGTTATGGGTTTTTGCACGGATGACGAGTATAAAGATTTTTTGAAAGCTTGTCCGGAATTTGAGAAATTACTTGTGCGTTCGGGTATTATTTTACTCAAGTATTGGTTTTCAGTAAGCGACGACATTCAAGAAATGCGCTTTCGCGACCGCGCCGAAAATCCTTTGAAGCGCTGGAAGCTGAGTCCTATGGATTTGCAATCGCGCGAGAAATGGGTTGAGTACTCAAAAGCTAAAGACGCGATGTTCGTTCATACTGATACGCCCCATGCACCTTGGTATGTCGTCAATGCTGATATAAAGGAGGTGGCGAGGTTGAACTGTATCAACCATTTGCTCAATAAAATTCCGTATCAAGCGGTCGAACTTCCAGAGATCAAATTCGGCAAACGGAAAAAAGTTCCCTCTGATTATGTTCGCCCGGCAATTAGCACGCAAAACATCGTCCCAAATTATTTCTAGCCCATCGAACATCGCTCATGGCATATCTTTCTTAATCAGACGCAGGGTGTCGCCGCTTTATTGGCAATAGGATTTGATCGTTGCATAAAGCTCCGCTTCAATGCGTAATCCTTCTTTGGAAAATCGTTTGATGTTTTCTTCGCGCCGCGCATTGGGCATGCGCGCGCCGTCTTGTTTGATGATCGAACGGATGAGCGCCGTCACCTGCTTATCAAACAAACCACCAGCAAACATTGTCGGTTCGAGGGCAATAAAAAACTGACCGCACCCAATCATCTTACCGTCATTCTCAATGAAGGAACCCATCTCAGGTCCCCGCAACGCACCCGCCATCGCCGCCGACATGACTTCCACCATTAACGCCAAACCAAAGCCTTTATAGCCGCCAAGAGGCACCATCGAACCGTTCAACCCCTCAAGCGCATTCGTCGTAGGGTTGCCCGACTGATCGAGTGCCCAGCCGAGTGGAATTTCCATCTCGGCTTCTGCCGCACGTTTCACCGCCGTCCATGCAACATTCGATGACGATTGATCAATTAAAAAGGCAACCTTACCTTTGCGACCCGGAACCGCAAAAGATAGCGGATTGGTGCCGATGACGGGTACCGAGCCACCCGGCGGCGCAAGCGCCGGCATGGCATTTGTAAAGCCGAACGCAACAAGACCGGCTTTGGCGAGCGTTCCAGTATGAAAGCCCATCGTCGCTGCGTTATACGAGTTATAAACCGACATCGCCGCGATGCCGGATTTATGCGCGGCTGGAATGAGCTTTTGAAAACCGGCTTCAATGGCCGGATGAGCAAAGCCACGTCGAGCGTCGACGCTAAAACTTACTGCCGAAAGCTTTTTAACTTTCGGACTTACTTTGCCATCCACTTTCCCGCTTTTTACATGCGCGCAATAATATTGCAGCCAGTAAAAGCCGTGACCTTGAAGCCCCGACAATTCCGTATCGAGGATAGCGTCGGTGAAATAGGCTGCATTAACCGGCGCGGTGCCGGCACCAATCAAAGCATGAGAGATAAGCTGGCGCGCTTCTTTGATATTAAGTTTTACCGAACGCGCCGCCATGTGTCTCTCCCGAAGGCGGGCGCTTATTCTTGCCCTGCCCTATATTACTTCCACCGAAGATAGACGTTAGCACCAATGGTCGACAAGGGCGGCGGCGGCAACAAAGTTGGCTCTGCCTCATTCGTGAAATGCTGCGTGATATTTTCATAGCCCCCTAAAGTTGAGCCTTTGTTACGGCGGCAATAGGAGGGGTTGGTGATAGCGGAGGCTGCACTTCTTCCCTGCTCATTCCGAACCGCAAGCCAAATGGAGCCTCGTGCCGGGGCAATTCAGCTGCGTTGAGCCCAAATGAAATGCTTTTTACAGCATAGAAAATTGCACTTTTATAGAACACTTTAAACATAATTAGCCTATTAAGCATGATGTTTAAATATCAAAATCTTAGGACAATAATTTAGACCAATTTGTTCAATGTTACGCAGGTATATTGCCTCCAATTTCAGTTTCGTAAAATACAATTTTACCAACAGCCCTGCGCCTTTTTTGCTGCCAAATCTATTGGAGGGTATGTTTCAACCTCGAATATAAAAAAATTGACTTGAACGTTAGTGCGGGAAAATTCAATTTTGGTCATAACAGTGTATTCAGGTAGCATTTGATTATACCACGCAGAGATCATTTCAATTAATTGCTGATCTGTTAATTTCTTTGTTATCCAACCATTCTTTCCAAACGAAATTTCGCGCCCAGCCTCACTCACCGCGCGAGACACGGCTCTCGCTCGCAACGATCCGTGCGGTTGAAATCAGCTGGCCACATTCTTCAAGTTCGGCGAGTACCGCCTGCAATTTCTGCGAGACTTGGCTTGAAACCGATACGCCGCGCCATGCCGATGGCAACATGCGCGCAACCGCTTGCGGCGATGAGCTGTCGCCCTCGTCTTCAACCACCTCTCCGAAAAGCCCGAGCTGTACTTTGTTGCGCTTGGCGGTGCGTTGAGGCGCGCGCGGACGCGGCGCGATCAATGCCGCAAGATCCTCAGCGGAGCCGGGTTTCGGCGCGCCGAGAAGTTCTGGCTCGGATTTGGCTTTCAGTGGTGAAGCAAGAACCACGCGCTCAGCGGCAGCTTCTTGCATGGCGGCCTTAGCAGGGAGTTTCCCGGTGCGCCCGATGGCCTGAATATATTTCGGGCCCTCTTCTTTAAAAATGCGCTGCACACCGCGGATCGTATAGCCGGTCCCATGCAGCAGATGTTTGATGCCGCGCACGAGATCAACATCATCAGGACGATAGAACCGACGACCACCGCCACGTTTCAAAGGTTTGATTTGAGAGAAGCGCTGTTCCCAAAAGCGCAACACATGCTGCGGCAAATCGAGATCACTCGCGACTTCGCTGATCGTTCTGTAGGCGTCCGGAGCTTTATCCAAAACCGCGCCCTCCCTCTTCAACTGAGTTCAGAGCCTAGCGGGATCAATCCGAGTCGGGAACCGCCTCGCCATTCACGCGGGCTTTAATAATGTTCGAAGGCTTGAAAACCATGACCCGGCGCGGCTCAATCGGCACTTCGACACCGGTTTTCGGGTTGCGGCCCACGCGTTGGCCTTTGTCGCGAACAAGGAAGGAACCGAAAGAAGAAAGCTTCACGCTGTCACCGCGCGCAAGCGAGGCCGAGATTTCCTCAAGCACCAATTCCACGAGCGCAGCCGACTCGCTCCGCGACAGACCGATCCGTTGATAAACGGCTTCGCTCAATTCCGCGCGTGTTACAGTTCGTTGCGCCATAAAAACTCCTCATGCCCTAAAACCCTATTGCGGGCGAAACAGCGCGTCAATGCTCTATTTACTAAGATTTTTCAAACGCTTCCTTACCATCGGATCAGCGAAGACCCCCAGGTAAACCCACCCCCCATGGCTTCAATCAGGACGAGTTCACCCCGTTTGATGCGACCATCATGGCGGGCCACGGACAGGGCAAGCGGGATCGAGGCCGCCGATGTATTACCATGCTGATCAACCGTGATCACGACTTTCGAGGAATCGATGCCGAGTTTCTTGGCCGTAGCATCAATGATCCGGCGATTGGCCTGATGGGGCACAAACCAACTGATATCGGACGCTGCAAGCCCCGAGCGGCGAAGCGCTTCGTCCACGGTCTCGGCCAAATTTACTACCGCATGGCGAAAAACTTCCTTGCCCTCCATGCGCAAATGGCCGGTGGTCATTGTGGTCGAAGGCCCGCCATCGACATAGAGCTTTTCGAGATGGCGACCATCGGAACGCAAATGCGTACAAAGAATGCCGCGATCTGCATTCGTGCCCGTGCCCGCTTGTGCTTCAAGAATGACAGCCCCTGCCCCGTCGCCAAACAAAACGCAAGTGGTGCGATCGGTCCAATCAAGAATGCGTGAAAAAGTTTCCGCACCAATCACAAGTGCGCGTTTCGCTGATCCTGTTTTCAAAAAATTATCAGCTGTGGTGAGCGCATAAACAAAACCAGAGCACACCGCTTGAACGTCAAAGGCCGCGCCACCTGTTATTCCAAGTGCGGCTTGGACCTGCGTGGCCGTTGACGGAAATGTATAATCAGGTGTTGCCGTGGCAAGCACAATTAAATCAATGGAGTTTGCGTCAATCTTTGCATCGACGATGGCCACTTTCGCGGCTTCAATCGCAAGCATGGATGTCGTTTCACCTTCACTTGCAATGTGGCGCGCACGAATACCCGTTCGCTCGACAATCCACTCGTCATTCGTACCCACTAACGACATCAGATCCGCATTGGTCATTCGCTTTTTAGGAAGATAATGACCCGTGCCAAGAATAACCGAACGAAGAGTCACGAGGTCACTCCTTGATCAGAGGACGGTGGCGTTTGTTCCCCGTGATCCTCGGCTTCAAGACTTGCAAGAGACGATTGCAACGCCGTCTGAATTCGATCCTGCAATTCATACTTGACCATATCATATCCAACATCGATGGCGGCGGCGAAGCCTACACCATCTGTACCACCGTGACTTTTGATCACAACACCATCAAGACCCAAAAAGACGCCGCCATTCACTTTGCGCGGATCAAGACGATCTTTAAGCGCTGCAAAAGCTGAATAAGCAAAGAGATAGCCGATGCGGCTCATAAGACTCGAACTCATGGCCTGTCGCAAATAAGTCGCGATTTGTTTCGCAGTACCTTCCGCGGTCTTTAATGCGATATTGCCCGAGAAGCCTTCCGAAACAACAACGTCAACGGTGCCCTGACCAATGTCGTCGCCTTCTACGAAACCTTCATAGCGCAAAGACGGGAACGGAAGTTCACGCATCACGCGACCCGCTTCACGAATTTCATCAAGGCCTTTCACATCTTCCGTACCAACATTCAAAAGACCGACAGTTGGCGTATCAAGATCAAAGAGAATGCTCGCCATCGCGGCACCCATCAATGACATGGTCACAAGATGACGTGAATCCGCACCAATCGTTGCACCCACATCAAGCACAATCGACTCGCCGCGAATGGTCGGCCAAATCGCCGCGATTGCGGGGCGATTGACACCATTCATTGTGCGCAGACAGAAGGTTGCCATCGCCATCAAGGCGCCGGTATTGCCTGCGGAGACGGCGGCATCCGCTTCACCATCTTTGACCGCTTGGATCGCTTGCCACATGGATGATTTTCCGCGACCGCGACGTAGTGCTTGCCCCGGTTTCTCATCCATACCGATGAAAATTTCTGACGCCCTAACTTCACTTACAGTTGCAAGGCGCGGATGGTTTACAAGCAAAGCAAGAATGCGCTCAGGATCACCAAACAACAAAAAACTGATTTCTGGATGACGCTCGAGCGCCAAGGCGGCGCCGGGAATCACGGTTTCAGGCCCGTGATCGCCTCCCATTGCATCAAGCGCCAGTCTAACCCGTGCCGCGGTCATCGCGCCTCAATCAATTCTGGATCGCAACTCTGGATCGTGAGCAATCCTGGATCTCTTGCACCGAATCCCGTCGGCCCGTTCACATTAGAATTAGACATTAGCGGTCCGGAGCGCTCGGGCCAACCCCCTCGCCCGTCCTTCCCAAAAACCCAAAACCACATCATGATTTTGATTTGATGGCCGCAAGCTTGGCAAAGGGCGATGGTGGCTTGTCATCATCATCTTCTTGATAATTGAAAACAACGCCCGGCTTCTTGGGATAGGGATCGAGTGACAACGCCGCAAATTCCGCAGCGAGCGTACCAAGATCAATTTCACCATCGATAATCGGATCGGGTCCCTCTTCATTTCTCTCTTCGGCTGCGGCCCCTTCACGCAGTTCATCATAATCAACCGAAACCGCTTCATGAAAATCCATATCAAACGGCTCGACCGACAAAACACAAAGCCGCGTGACGATCCCTGACACATCGCCGCGCACTTTCACCTGCGAGCCTTTGCGGATGAGCTTGAACGAAGCATTAAGCTTCACGACCGCCGGAATATCAAAAAGTTTTGCAAGTCCTGCGCGTTCCGTCTCGGTCGCTTCGAAATTCACAACCAAACCGTCGGGTTTAATTGTGGCAACATCGATCGGATGAGTGAGAGGCAGAACCTTCTGATCATGAGCCTGAGATGATGACATTGAATCAATCCTCCTCCGCATGAATCATGAGAGTCTTGATAATCGAATCTGATGTGAAAATGTCAAAGTCTGTCTGATCAAGCGTCTTTGAAAACAGATTTACATAGGAGATCAATTTCTCAACATTCTCATCAGACGGTGGCTTTGACGCATAGATATTGCGGATGAGCACCGCTTTCAAAACCGCATGATCCTCGGACTGCAACGCATCGACATAAGCACCCGCGCGTCCAAGAAAAGCCGCTGCCATCTGTTTGATGCGTTTGGGAACGCCCAAATCGCCAACGCCCATTTCACGCAACATACCGTCGAATTCGGAAAAAATCCGATCAACAAAATCGCGCGCGAGATCCGGTGCGGGCGACGGAAGACTGTTGAGCCGCCGTGCAATGAGTGACGCATGAAGCGTGAAGGACTCAAAACGTCCCTCAAACGTGTCTGGCACCTGATAGACGCGATAGAGAGGTTCAGCCCGCGCCGCCGCCATCACGGCGCCATAAAGCCGATCAAGAATCTCATGGTTTGTGCGTTTTTGTCGAAAGTAAGAGAAAATGCCCATAATCCGTCCACCGAACCCCGAAAGGCGCATCCGTTGCGCCCCTTGCCGTGGCTGCGAGGTAAGGCATAAGGAAAGGGTCGCGCAAGAAAAATCCCGTGCCTGATCCTAGGCCATACCGGAGTCTTTTGCCCTATGAATGTTTTAATGCGTAAAAATGTCCCATCCCTTCTGCGGACAGCAGCGCTTTCGGCTCTCCTTTTGAGCCCGCTCGCCGCCTGCACCACTGCGGGACCGCAAACACAAGGCTATGTCATCGATGAACAAGCCGTTGCGGAAATCAAACCGGGCATGGATGCAAAAAAAGTACTTTCTATTTTGGGAACGCCCTCGACAGTTTCAACGGTTGGTAATCAGAGCTGGTATTACATTAGCCAGAACACCAATCGGAAATACATGTTCCTGAAACCTGAAATTACCGATCAACGCGTTCTTGCGGTGATTTTCACGAAGGCTTTGAAAGTTGAAAGCATCGCCAATTATGGCATGAAAGATGGCGAAGTGTTTGATTTCAACAAAAACACCACTCCAACCGGCGGCACCGATCTTTCAATTGTTCGCCAAATGTTGCGGATGGTTGGTTCAACGTAATCCGTGCTTTCAAAAAAATTAGAACGATAAAAAACCCCCGGACATGATCCGGGGGTTTTTCTTTATTTAGGTGCTTTCAACCCTCAGCCCATATGGGCAAGGATCGCAATCAAGAGCAGTGCAACAATGTTGGTGATCTTGATCGCCGGATTGACCGCAGGACCTGCGGTGTCCTTGTAGGGGTCGCCGACAGTGTCACCGGTGACAGACGCCTTGTGCGCATCTGAACCTTTAAGATGCTTCACGCCGTCCTTATCAACGAAACCATCTTCGAAGCTCTTTTTCGCATTGTCCCATGCGCCGCCGCCCGAGGTCATCGAGATTGCAACGAAGAGACCATTGACGATCACGCCCAATAGCGATGCACCAAGTGCTGCGAACGCATTGGCCTTCGAGCCGGAAACAAGCAAGACGCCGAAATAAGCAACGAGCGGTGCAAGTACAGGCAAGAGTGACGGGACAATCATCTCGCGAATAGCGGCCTTTGTGAGCATGTCGACCGCACGTGCATAATCAGGCTTGTCGGTGCCTTGCATGATGCCCGGCTTCGCCTTGAACTGACGACGCACTTCTTCAACGACCGAACCCGCTGCACGACCCACCGCCGTCATGGCGATACCGCCGAAGAGATACGGGATGAGACCGCCGAAGATGAGGCCTGCAACGACATAAGGATTGGAAAGGTCAAACGAGACCTTGCCGACATCCTTGAAGTAAGCGACGCCCGAGGCAGCGAAATGTTCAAGATCGCTTGTGTAGGCGGCGAAGAGAACAAGCGCGCCAAGACCAGCTGAACCGATAGCATAGCCCTTTGTCACAGCTTTCGTTGTGTTGCCGACGGCATCAAGCGCGTCGGTAACGTGACGCACTTCCTTCGGAAGACCCGACATTTCGGCAATACCACCGGCATTGTCGGTGACTGGACCGAAAGCATCGAGCGCGACAATCATACCGGCAAGGCCGAGCATGGTGGTCACCGCGATCGCCGTGCCGAAGAGGCCTGCAAGCTGGAAGGTTGCGATGATGCCTGCAACGATCACGAGTGCTGGAAGCGCGGTTGATTCAAGCGATACGGCAAGACCCTGAATAACGTTCGTGCCATGGCCCGTTACAGACGCTTGAACTATCGACACAACGGGACGCTTGCCTGTGCCTGTGTAGTATTCCGTGATCCAGACGATGAGGCCTGTCACTGCCAAACCGATCAAGCCGCAGATGAAAAGCGCCTTACCCGTGATGTCAACGCCATTGGCCTGACCGATCACACCCCAACCTATCTGGTTGGTTGAATACCAAAGACCAGCAATCGACAACACGCCCGTTGCGATGAGGCCTTTGTAAAGCGCACCCATGATCGAATTGTCGGAACCAAGCTTCACGAAGAATGTGCCGATGATCGAGGTCACGATGCAGGTCGCGCAGATCATTAGCGGATAAAGCATCGCTGAAGCGAGAATGCTCTGACCTGCGAAGAAGATCGATGCAAGCACCATGGTCGCAACAACCGTCACCGCATAGGTTTCGAACAGGTCAGCGGCCATACCGGCGCAGTCACCGACATTGTCGCCAACATTGTCGGCAATGGTTGCCGGATTGCGCGGATCGTCTTCCGGAATACCGGCTTCAACTTTACCGACGAGGTCGGCGCCGACGTCCGCACCTTTGGTGAAGATACCACCACCAAGACGCGCGAAGATCGAGATGAGCGAAGCACCAAAGCCGAGAGCAACGAGTGCATCAACAACGATACGATCTGATACGGTGTAACCCATCGGACCTGTCAGGAGCCAGTAATAAACGGCAACGCCGAGAAGTGCGAGGCCCGCAACGAGCATGCCTGTTACGGCCCCTGCTTTGAAGGCGACATCAAGACCAGCGGCAAGCGACTTAGAAGACGCTTGCGCTGTGCGCACATTCGCACGCACCGACACATTCATACCAATGAAGCCAGCTGCCCCTGAGAGCACGGCGCCGATGGCAAAACCAATCGCGACCGGCAATTTAAGCAATGCCGCAATCACAACGAACAAAACAACGCCGACGATTGCGATCGTCGTATATTGACGCTTGAGATAAGCCTGCGCGCCTTCAGCGATCGCAGCAGCAATTTCTTGCATGCGGGCATTACCCGCGTCGCGGCCATTCACATCCGCAATCGCCCAGATACCGTAGGCGATGGCGAGAAGGCCACCCAAAATGATCAGGCCCATTGTCATGATGCTGTTCCGTCCTTTTTTATTTCGTTTCGTCCCGAGCGTTGGAACTTGGTCCCACCTGACCGAATCCGGCATGGACCGGCCTCAGCCGCCCGATTCCGGCCCCGTCTCTGCCAAAATTACGCTCGAATGGCAAATGCGACTTTGCGTTGAACCCTCACGCCATGCGGCGCGTTTCGAAGCGTTTCACCGAAAACAACGCGACGATTCCGATGAAAACAAGCGGAAACACGATCATATTGACCATATCCCAACCAAAATCGACCAGAATCCGACCCGATGAGAAGGAGCCGACCATCATGGTACCGAACACCAGAAAATCGTTGAAAGACTGAACTTTAGTCCGCTCGGAGGGGCGATGGGTCTCGGTGACCAAAGCTGACGCGCCGATAAAACCGAAATTCCAGCCAAGTCCCACAAGGATCATATCAGCCCAAAAATGGGGAACAGTCGTCCCAAGATGCCCGGCAATCGCCGCCGCAACAATCAAAGCCATACCCGCAAGAATGATTTTTACGGCGCCAAACCGCGCGATCAAAGCGCCAGTGAAAAAGCTTGGCGCATACATCGCGATCACATGAAATTCGACAGCGAGATTTGAATCCGTAACCGCATGACCACATAGCTTCATCGCGAGCGGTGCCGACGTCATGATGAAATTCATCAAGCCATAACTCACAATGCCGCAGATCACCGCAGCAATGAATTTGGGTTGTCGTGCAATTTCACCTAAGGGTCTTGTTTCAAGCGCATTAGCGGCGAGAGGCGGCGGCGCTTTCACGAGCACAAGAACAAAGATCGATAAAGCCGCGATGGCGGCTTGAAAGAGATAAGTCGCAGCAAACAAATAAGGCTGCCATAATTCCATTGTGTGTGTAACCAATTGCGGCCCGATCACACCTGCGAAAATTCCGCCCGCAAGCACCCATGAAATCGCTTTCGGACGAAAGGCCGCGCTCGCAGAATCCGCTGCGGCAAAGCGATAAGATTGCGCGGCGGCCTGATAGAAGCCACCAAAAAAAGTTGCAAGACAGAGGAGAGGAAATTGTCCCTGCACAACGGCAAAACAAGCGAGAAGACCGGTAATGATTCCGGCTAAAGCGCCTGTGAGAAAAGCGATGCGTCGTCCGAATTTTTTGGCAATCCACCCGACTGGCAATGTGCCTGCCGCCATGCCAACAACAAAAATTGAAATAGGAAGAGTCGCGAGACCTTTATCAGGCGCGAGAACTGAGCCCACAATCGCAGCGGTCGCAAAGATAACCGTTGCATTAGCACCCGCGAGTGCGGTCGCTGTTGCGAGCAGCACAGCATTGCGCCGCGCTAAACGATCATCAAAAGAAGAAGGATCTAAAACCGGACTTGAAACCGTGGAAGACACAAGAAGCACTTTCAAACAGATAAAGCGAATTCACTTCGCTCAAAAGTGACTAAAGGATCCTGCGCGGGTGAGAAATCTTTCACCGCGAAGTGTCACGGTCAAAGGCTGATCCCCCGCCATGACCTCTCCAATCACGGTGATGGCACATCCCGCAGCACGCGCGTCTTTGACCATGTCGTCAAGGCGCTCGGGCGGAAGCGTGAAGAGGATTTCATAATCATCCCCGCCTGTCACCGCGTCTGCGAGCAGACTAGGGTTGAATCCAATGGCGACATGAGCTGCGGGCGATAATGGAATTTGTTCGATTTGCAATCGGCCCGTGACATTCGAAGCGTGAAGCAATTTCGCGCAATCGCCGATGAGACCGTCGGATACATCCATGGCGGCCGAAGCATGCTTTCGTAAGGCATCCGCGAGAATGAGGCGGGGCTGAGGCCTGAGATAACGCCCAAGCAAATGCGCATAATCCGTTTCCGAAAGACCGCCCGACCATTCTCTTTCAGGGGCTGAGCGAATTTTCAAACCCAAAGCCGCGTCACCAATCGTGCCGCTGACAGCAATCAGATCGCCAGGCTTTGCGGTTGTGCGGCGAACCATGGTTCCTGATGGCACCGAACCAAAAACCGTAATGGAAATCGATAAGGGACCTGCGGCGCGTGTTGTATCGCCACCAAGAAGCGGACAATAGCCTTTCTCAGACGCCTTCCCTAATCCTTCGGCAAATTTAGCAAGCCACTCTTCACGCCAATCATCAGGCAATGACAAAGCCATTACGAAGCCGAGGGGCGTCGCGCCTTTTGCGGCTATATCTGAGAGATTGACGCCGAGTGCCTTCTCGGCGACCGCATCTGCCGGATCATCGGCAAAAAAATGTACGCTGGCGACAACGGTATCCACCGTAACCACAAAATCACAGCCCTGAGGGGGCGTAAGCAAAGCGGCGTCATCTTTCAATGCCAAACCGGCAGGCCCGGCCAATGGCGCAAAAAAGCGCGCAATAAGCCTATCCTCAGAGGATCTCGCGATGCTCCCGTCCATACTCTACTCCACTGACACACTCACCGCCCTGACGGAAGGGCAAGACTCAACTCCTATAGGGCGGAACGCACTATGCCAACTCACCGCTACGCAACTTATGCGCGAGTCCGTCGAGAACGGCGCTCACCATGCCGATCTCATCGCCATCATAAAACGCCCCGGCAATATCGCCATACTCTCGAATAACAACTTTGGCGGGAACATCAGGGCGCGCCAATAATTCGAAACATCCCGCGCGTAATACGGCGCGCAAAACAGCTTCGATCCGTTTCAAAGGCCAGCCTTTGGCCAGCGCTTCATCAATCTTCGGATCGATATCGCGCTGCTTTGAAACAACGCCTTCAACAAGGCTTCGAAAAAACGCACCTTCTGCAGGTTTCATTTCAAGACCATCAATCTCGCGACCAAGCCAATAGGCTTCAAACTCGGCGATCACATCGCCTATACCCTTGCTGGTAATATCCATTTGATAGAGCGCTTGAACCGCGGCAAGCCGCGCGGATGAACGCAGTTCACCGCGTGCCATCAGACCGCACCGGCAATTGCTTGCCGCTTGATACGCAGCACGCTTAAAGCGGCTTCTGCCGCGCCTCCGCCTTTGTTACCTTCGCTGATGCGCGCCCGCGCCCAGGCTTGCTCATCATTTTCAACGGTCAAAATCCCGTTGCCGAGCGGCATACCATAAGCAACCGAGAGATCCATGAGCGCGCGCGCGCTTTCGCCTGCAACAATTTCAAAATGATAGGTCTCACCACGGATGACAGTGCCGAGTGTAACAACCGCATCGAAGGGTGTGCCATGAGCAGACGCCGCCTCAAGCATGATGGCAACCGTCGATGGAATCTCGAGCGAGCCGCGAACCGTGACGACTGTCGCCGTCACGCCTGCGTCTTTCAAAACGCCCAAAGCGCCTTTCAAAAGCTCATCGGCGAGATCATCATAATAACGTGCCTCGACCACAAGAACGCGGGCATCCTCAAGCGGTTCTGACGCAAGCGATGCGGATTGACGGGTTCCGGCCATGATTGATCCTCAAATTTCAGCCGAAACGGCACTTTGACGGGGCTTCACTACTCTCGCGCCGCAACTTCCGCAAGTCGCGGGTTCAAAAGCACACCCTTGATCCGCCCGCATATCTTGACTTCGCTCCGCACGATGCCAAATCGCCTTTCATGTCTGAAATACTGACGCTCAGGGACAGAAAAGACGCCAAAGTGAAGGCGATCCGCGCCGCATTGCCGGGGATTGAACGGGCTTTGGCTAAGTATGCCCTGTTGCATAGCGGGCGTTTTATTCTGTTCGGCTCAGCTGTAACGGATCGATTGCATTATGAAAGCGACATCGATGTGCTCGCTGATTTCCCGCGCGAGCAATTAGGCGCGGCGCTCGACTTTAACCATGCATTGGGCGCCGAGAAAGATGTGCCCGTTGATGCCATCGGACTATCACAGTGTAAGCGCGTATTTCTTGATCGGGTGCTCCCCCATTCGAGGGTATGCTCATGACCGACGCGCGGTGGATTGAGATTGAAACGGACCTCACCAATGCTGTTGGGCATTTTGAGAAATCTATAGCACTCTACGAATTAGGTGGTTTCAACGAAGCGGGGATAAAAAGCTACCAAGCCGAAATGGCATTGATGCATTCATTACAATCGGCCCATACGTCGCTTGAGAACTGTTTCCTAGGTATTCTTGAAATGCTCGATGAAGAGCGTCCAACGGGTAAAAATTGGCATGCCGATCTTATCCGTCGAATCGCGCGCGAACTGCCCGGTCGACGACCAGCTATCGTGAGCGAAACGCTTGCAGAGGCGGCTGACGAAACACGATGCTTTCGTCATCGCGCAACGCATACTTATGACAGTTTCGAAAGCGATGATATTGTACCAACACTCGACGCGGCATGGATCTGAACAAACGAAATACGCGCAGAAATCGCGCTCTTCAAATCAAAGATTGATCCCGCCATCAAATGATCTTGGCTCGGAGGCTTGATTTTTTTACCCCCGCCTTCGCCCTCCGGACATAAAATCAATTTAACGTTGCGTCATCAGCATATAAATTTTACACTAATTCATGCTTGTTCTTTTGCATGACATGATCACGTATTTCATGATCCCTGCTCTATCTGGCATTGGGATGATCACTTAAATTTTGTCCTTCATGTTAGCGCTGCCGTTACGACGGCCCCAACCACTCGATTTTATCGAACAAGGTGCGCTTGCAGTTGATCAATCAAGATTGACCTCGCTGAGCACATTCCAAGCGCGCAATGGAATATGGCTTGCCTATCGATATTATCATTCGACCCAAGACGAATCGAATAAAACCATTTTGATTGTCCATGGTTCATCGGCGCAATTGATACAAATGACGGAACTTGCCAATGCTCTTGCCGCAAGCGGATTGACCGCAATTGTGCTGGATATAAGAGGGCATGGCGCATCCGGCCAACGCGGTGACATTGCTTATATCCGGCAATTGAATTACGATTTGGAAGATCTGCTGATCGAATTACGTCGAACAGATCCCAATCAAAAATTTATCCTTGTTGGCACCTCGCTCGGCGGTGGCTTTTTCACGCATATTTCCACAACTGCGGTCGGGCAGGCGTTCGAACGATTTATTTTACTCGCGCCTTTTCTGGGCCCCTCTACACCGACATCGGGTGCCAGCAATAAGGCTTGGGCAAGCGTTAATCTTCCACGGATCATTGGCATAACGATTCGCTCGCAATTCAAAGTGACATTAGGCCAATCTCTCCCCGTCATCGCTTTTGCGAATGGGGCCAAAACCAAACGCTATGTGACCTCACTCTATTCCTATCGTTTGCTTTTTAGTTTTGGTCCGTATTTTAATTGGAAGAAGACGATAACTGCGCTTGCTCAATCGGCTAAAAAATATTTATGATAGCGGGTCAAGATGATGAATTAATGGTGAGTGATGCCTATGAACGCGAACTAAAATCCTTTTGGATCGGCGTAAAAATACTTCCCAAAGTGAACTACATGGGGCTTGTGCACCACCAGGACGCTATCACCGCCATCATTGCCACGGTAAAGCAAGGTTACAGCGGAACGCCTAACCTCTCACCTCCATCAACCTCGCTGCATAGCGCGCCATTTGATCGACTTCGAGATTGACGAGATCGCCCACCTTCGCTTGTCCCCATGTTGTGACTTGCAGTGTGTGGGGAATGAGCAAAACCGAAAATTGATCATGCTCGACCGTGTTGATGGTCAAAGATGTACCATCCAATGCGATTGAGCCTTTAATGGCGATGAATTTTGAAAGCGCTTTCGGCACGCTCAAAAAAAAACGCGTTGTCGCGCCCCATCCTGAGCCCGTCTCGCCCGCAGTCACCTCTTCACACGCGATGATTTTGGCCATGCCATCAACATGGCCAGAAACAAGATGACCGCCCAATTCATCACCTATTTTAAGAGCACGCTCGAGATTGATGCGCGTACCCGTCGTCCATTGCCTCACTGTTGTTAGTGCAAGCGTTTCTGCCGCCGCATCCACTTCAAACCAACAACCGCCTTCTAGACGCTTTTCGAATGCAATAACGGTAAGACATACACCTGCACAGGCGATCGAAGCGCCAAGCACGATTGTGTCGGCATCATAAGACGCATGAATGCGTAAACGTTTTAAAGATGATCCATGAGACAACACGGATGCGATCGTGCCGCAGTCGCTGACGATTCCGGTAAACATCAACGGACCCTTTCAAAATACTGCAAATGATCGCGACCCATCACATGTGGGGGCGATGCCACAAAAAGCTTTTCATCAGCAAGAGCGGATTTTAATGCCGGACGCAAGGCTACGTAACCAGCACGGCCCAGAGCCTCGGGACTTGTAATAATCTCAACACAATCGCTAAGGCGATTGACCACCAAGGCTTCTGCCAAAGTCGGGCCGCCTTCTGAGAAAATTCTTGTGATACCGATCTCAGCTAGCCTGCGCATAGCCGCCTTGATATCGAGATGGCCTTGCGAGTCTTTCTGAACGCGAATGACTTGCACGCCTTCTCTCTTCAAATTTGTTTCGCGATCTACCGCCGCATCCTCTGCCGTAATAATCCAGGTGGGCACTTTCGCCGCCGTTTCAATCACCCGAGCCGTGGACGGTGTATCAAGATGCGTATCAATGATGATGCGAATGGGAGAAAGATGCATCATGCCGGGAAGGCGGCATGTCAAATCAGGATCATCTGCAATGATAGTTCCTACACCCACCATGATCGCATCATGCGACGCGCGGGCGAGATGAACACGATGTTTCGACATAGCGCAAGAAATCATCAAAGGTTTACCATCAGCGCCTGCAAACCCATCGGCCGTTTGCGCCAATTTCAAAGTGATAAACGGACGCTGCTCGCGCACACGCAAAAGAAAACCTTGATTGACGCGTTCAGCCTCCGCTTTCAGCACATCGGTCATGACGGAAATTCCGGCATCTCGCAAAATGCGATGCCCTTCTCCACTCACCCGCGGATCAGGATCTTCGAGTGCCGTAACAACGCGCCCGACACCTGCCTTCACGAGCGCCTCAACACAAGGCGGTGTTTTACCGTGATGCGCGCAAGGCTCAAGTGACACTGCAATCGCAGCTCCACGTGCCGCATCGCCGGCCATCGCAAGGGCTTCAGTCTCGGCATGAGGACGACCACCTTTTTGCGTGTAGCCACGACCAACAATAACGGGTTCTCCATTATGCATCTGCCAAATGACAGCACCGACAGACGGGTTTGGCCAAGTGTGTCCCAAGCCACGATGCGCGAGCGTCAACGCATGACGCATCATCATCTCGTCGATGTGTTTCGCAGTCATGAGGATGTTGGGTTCCGGCGCGGCGGCTCGCGCTCTGGCGTTTCATCCGCTGACAATTCGTCGATCAATTCGCCAAAATCTTTCGCCTCTCGGAAATTGCGATAAACTGAAGCGAAGCGAACATAAGCAACGTCATCAAGGCCTTTCAAGCCTTCCATCACAAGCTCGCCAATCATCTGGCTTGTGATTTCACCTTCGCCCATGCTTTCGAGCTGGCGAACAATACCATTGACCATGCGTTCAATCCGCTCGGGATCAACCGGGCGTTTGCGCAAGGCGACTTCAACAGATCTTAGAAGTTTTTCACGCTCGAAAGGAATGCGACGGCCGGAGCGTTTCAACACCGTCAATTCGCGCAATTGGACGCGCTCAAAAGTGGTGAAGCGTCCGCCGCAATCGGGGCAAGCCCTACGGCGGCGGATCACTGAACCATCCTCACCCGGGCGGGAGTCCTTCACTTGGCTTTCGAGACTGCCGCAATAAGGACACCGCACCGAGGACTACCTCTCATTGATAGATCGGGAACCGCTTTGTAAGAGCATGGACGCGATCTTTGACACTGGCTTCAACAGCGCTATTGCCTGCTTCGCCATTTTTGGCAAGCCCATCGAGCGTTTCGACAATCAAGCGACCCACTTCGCGGAATTCCTCAACGCCAAAGCCGCGCGATGTGCCGGCTGGTGTACCGAGACGGATGCCCGACGTGATCGTCGGCTTTTCCGGATCGAACGGCACGCCATTCTTATTGCAGGTGATATGCGCGCGGCCGAGCGAAGCTTCCGACGCTTTTCCCGTGATCGACTTCGGGCGCAGATCTACAAGCATCAGATGGTTGTCGGTGCCGCCGGTGACGATTTTGAAACCGCCCTTAATGAGTTCATCAGCAAGCGCTTTCGCATTCTCAACAACAGCGCGGGTATAGGCTTTAAATTCTGGCGAGAGCGCTTCGCCAAACGCAACAGCCTTAGCGGCGATCACATGCATCAGCGGACCACCCTGCATGCCGGGGAACACGGCTGAGTTTACCTTCTTCGCAATCTCTTCATCATTCGAGAGAATGATGCCGCCGCGCGGGCCACGCAATGTTTTATGCGTTGTTGATGTCACAACATGAGCATGCGGGAATGGCGAGGGATGCGCTCCGCCAGCCACTAGGCCGGAGAAATGCGCCATATCAACTAGGAAATACGCACCAATCTTATCGGCAATCGCGCGGAAGCGAGCGAAATCCCAATGACGCGCATAGCCTGAACCACCCGCGATGATGAGCTTCGGCTTGGCCTCTAAGGCCAGCGCCTCGACCTTGTCCATATTGATCATCTGCGAGTCAGGCTCAACGCCGTAGGAGACGACCTTGAACCATTTGCCCGACACATTCGGCGGTGCGCCATGTGTGAGATGGCCGCCTGCTGCGAGGTCGAGACCCATGAAGGTGTCGCCTGGCTGAAGGAGTGCTAAAAATACGGCTTGGTTGGCTTGCGAACCCGAGTTCGGCTGAACATTAGCGAATTTGCAGTCATAGAGCTCAGTCACGCGCTTAATCGCGAGATCTTCGGCAATGTCGACGAATTGGCATCCGCCATAATAGCGGCGGCCCGGATAGCCTTCCGCATATTTGTTCGTCATGATCGAGCCCTGCGCTTCAAGAACCGCGCGCGAGACAATGTTTTCGGAAGCAATCAACTCAACTTCGTCACGCTGGCGACCTAGCTCGAGTTTCACGGCTTTTGCTATTTCCGGATCGCGGTCGGCCAAAGAAGCCGAGAAGAAAGAATTCGAAAGGCGCGAGGCGCGGTAAGCGGCGAGATCATTCATGGACAGAAACCCTTTCAAGGCGGGCGCAAACTGAGGAAAAGTAGCTTATCTACGAGCCCGCGACCCATATGGATCGAGTCGGACTTTCTGGGCGGGGTCGTAGCACGCGGAGCGGTGGGGTCAAATTGCAAAAGCCGGAGGGGGTTATAAAGGGCTTTTATGGACCGCTTTTATGCCGAGGGGCAGCTCACCCCCGCATAGGCTTTGAGCCCCTCGAAGGTCCGTACGCAGGTCAAATCTCCTCGTCATACCGGGTGCTAGACAGGCAAGACTTCACCCCCTATAAGGCCGCCTGTTCCGGTGCTGCGTGAGGCGGCCGAACGCCCGGGTAGCTCAGTTGGTAGAGCAAGCGACTGAAAATCGCTGTGTCGGTGGTTCGATTCCGCCCCCGGGCACCACCTTCATCATAATCAATTGAATCATCATCAAATTTTTCTGGTGGGACACTATCTTGCGGAAAAAGTGGGACAATTTTGTTCCCGATCAGTTTCGACATTCCGGCTTCCGCCATGCGTTTTTGGCTCGCAGCTTTCGTGTAACGATCAACCTCTTTCGAAGTCTGATGACCGGTAACAGCGCGGATTTCGAGCTCTGTTGCACCCGGCTCTGCAAGACGCGTCGCAGCTGCTTTGCGAAGGCCATGTGCGGAGCAATGTGGAGGCAATCCTGCCTCGTCACACCATTTCCGGAAGCGATTACCGAAGCCATTCGATGTGAAGGGTTTACCAAACTCGGTGACCAAAAATGTCGGGCCAGATGTTGGCGTTGCTGCGATGATCGCATCGAGCTCCGGATGCAACGGAAGAACAAGATGCACGGGCTTACGACGTCGATTTTTCTGCTGCGTAAATTGAAATTCGTCTCATTGATTGTACTATAAATTCACTGCTTCGCTCGCGGTTCCATTCTTTATGATTTGAATTGCTTGATCGACTGCTCCAGTCTGAAGGCTTGCCACAGTTGCTTCTGAATACCAAGCGGTATGATCGGATAGTACTGTGTTAGGCGTATTCAATAGCGGCGATCCTAAAGGCGGTTCCTTTTCAAATACGTCGATGCCCACACCGAGCAGGCGCCGCTCAGCAAGCGCGCAAGCAAGTGCATGCTCGTCTATTAAAGTGCCTCTTGACGTGTTGATTAGGATAGTACTCGGACGTACCTTCGCTAGAAATTGTTCCGAAATCAGATGACGATTTTCTGAAGTTGCAGGTGCATGAAGGCTTATGATGTCAGATTGTCGGGCCAAGTTATCAAGTTCGACTGCCTCAACATCTTCTGGCCATAGCGAATTATCGGCGTAGGGATCATGCGCAAGAAATCGTTTGACGCCAAAGGCTTTTAAGCGATCTCGCACCGCACGCGCAATGCGCCCGAATCCAATAAAGCCTGCCACGCTTTCCGCTATCCGTCCAATTGGCTCAGCTTGACCGATCTGCCAGCCACCACACCTAACGCTTGCATCTCGGCTAACGATACGGCGCTTGACAGCGAGATAAAGCGCGACCGCATGATCCGCCACCTCAACATCTGCTCCGTAATTCGGAACGCGAGCGACGATAATGTTTTTTTGTTTTGCGGCAAGGATATCAATATTGTCGACACCAACGCCATATCGAATGATACCTCGAGCCTTTTTCATTTCAGCGATGAGACCACCATCTAAATGAATATCGCGAACAAAAATCAGCTCTGCGTCAGAGAGAAGCGCTGAAAGATTGCCACGGTCTCCCGCGCCGTCGGCAAAGAGCAACTGGAAACCAAGAGGTTCAAGTGCTTTGCGCTCTATAGAATGGTCGGCATAACCCGGCGTTACGATGACAGCCTTACGCATGTCATGCTCCATTTCCAATCATGACGACCGCCTTGCCGTCGTAGGCGCGGCGGCGAAGACGGTTCAGAAAATCTGGGACCTCGGACATATCGATCCTGTGCTCGATCATTGGATCGATCATCCCTTCGGTTAGCCATTTTAGAAGCGCATTTCCCATCACCGAAAAATCACGCTGCGTGATGAGATCACCGGCGCCATAAGCACCACCGAGAGCAACTTCATGGATCGATGCCGCATAAGTGTAGGGCGGCGTTAGGGAAAGATCGGGTAGCGGATCAATCGATGCGAGATGCCCATTGTAACATAAGAGATCTAGCGACTTTCGGGCATCCTTCGGATTGACCACTTCAAGCATGGCATCCGCGCCCCGACCTTGGGTAATTTCACGAATAGCTGTGCGAAGGTCGTCGCGTCGGTAGTCCAGTACCTCGTCCGCTCCAAGGCTTCGTGCACGCTCAAACTTTTCTGGTTTGGCGAGAGCAATGACTCGAGAGCCTATATTGCGTGCGATTTGGACAGCAAAGCCGCCTACGCCGCCCGTTGCTCCTTGAATAACTATGGTCTGTTCAGGAGAAAGCTTAATTTTACGCACGAGCGCCTGATAGGCTGTGATCCCGGCGCAGGGAAGCGCGGCCGCTGCGTTGAAAGCAACACCAGGAGGAATGCGACTTAACACATGTGCAGGTGTCGTTGCGTATTCAGCAAAGACGCCGTTTCGATTGAGATTACCATGCCAAACCACACTTTCGCCTGGCGAGAATTCAGTCACACCAGTTCCAACTTTATCAATGATTCCAGCGGCATCCAGACCAACTACCCTTGGCTCCTTCCACCAAGGAGCGACGCCAGCACAAAGCTTCCAATCAACCGGGTTAAGGGCGGCCACCTGGACTCGCACTCGGACCTCACCCTCACCAGGTTCCGGAATTGATGTGGTCGTCAAGGTTGTCGTAGAAAGGTCATCCACGGGGCGATCGCATACAATAGCTTGCATCATGATATCGAATAACCTCCATCAATGGTTAGCGTAGATCCTGTGATGTAGGATGCTGCCGGCGAAGCAAGAAACAAAGCACCGGCGGCGATATCCTCCGGTTTACCCCATGTTTTGGTTGCGGTCCGAGACGCAATTGCGCCCCCGATATGATCGTCGTTCCATAAAGCTTCAGTTAGAGGTGTTTCGATCCAGCCGGGTGCAATCGCGTTGACTCTAATTCCTTCGCTTGCATATTCGATCGCTAACGATTTGGTGAGTTGCGTAACACCTCCCTTGGACGCGGCATATGCAGGTACAAGCCGGTCGCCAAAAGTCGAAAGCATCGAAGCGATGGTAATTATTGATCCTTTAGTTTGAGCGAGTAGCGGACGTGCAGCAAGCGCAAAACGCGCCGTACCAAAGAGATTAACTTCCATGACATCACGAAACACTGCCATGTCGTATTCATCGACACGTCGAACAATCCCCGCGGCCGTAACTAAAACGTCGAGTCGCTTGAACTGTGCCAGAAGGCTTTCGCAATCTGAGTCGGAACGCACATCATTGACCCAGCTATGGATTCCCTCGGAAGCGCACCATTTGAGTTTCTCTAATCGGCTCCCAGTAACGGTGACATCTGCACCATGCGCCTTAAAAGCACGGGCAATAGCAGCTCCTATACCTGTAGATGCCCCTATCACCAGAACGTTGCAACCAGAGAATAGATCCGTGCGGAAAGTTGTAGCCCTATTGCTGGTAATTGACATTTCAATCGACATTTTATCTCTCTCCGTCATAGGTGATATGAAGCGATAATTGGCAAAGTTATACATCAATATTCGTTATGTTATTTATCTTCTCCGCCCCTTGGAAAATGGATGTCTCAAGAGGCGCTTAACTCACAAGATATCCTCCATCAATTACCAGCACCGAACCCGTGACATAGGCCGCTATAGGCGAGGCAAGATAAAGAACTCCACCGGCTAAATCCTTAGGCTCGCCCCAGCGCTTGAGCGCAGTACGGGAAATGATTTCACCATTTCGAACTGGGTCGTTCCGAAGCGCCTGAGTAAGAGGAGTCGCAATCCAACCGGGTGCAATAGCATTCACACGGATGCCATCCGCAGCGTACGCAAGCGCGAGGGATTTCGTCATTTGAGCGATACCACCCTTAGACGAGGAGTAACCTGGAACCACACCACTGCCAAAAAACGATAGCATGGAAGCCGTGTTAGTAATGGTTCCACCCTGGCGAGCGAGCAATGGTCGAGCCGCTGCGCATACTCGCATCGAGCCATTGAGGTTAATGTCAATTACATCTGCGAAAACGGCAGGATCTAGTTCTTCCGTACGACGGATTACACCAGCGCAGTTTACAACATGGTCAAGCCTTTTGAAGCTTCCAATTAAGTCGCTAACATCCTCTGAGCTACGTACGTCAAGCCGGACAGCTTTAACCGATGTCGGACCAGCATATGCCTTAACCTCCCGATCGTTCACGCCGGTCACGGTGACTTCAGCTCTTTCGGAAGCGAATGCTTCCGCAATTGCGGCGCCGATGCCGGAGGTGCCTCCGACGACTAAGACCGACGCCCCAGCAAAGCAGTCATTTGGCCAGAAACCCATGGTTATTGAGCCCGTAATGTTTGCCCGATCTGCTCAGCTCGACGGATGGCATCAGCCACGCGTTCTGGCGTGATTTCGATCGGTTCATTAAAAATAATCTCGCCGGCTCGCGTAGCCCTTTTAACAATTATGGGAAGGGCTGTTGCGATGTCAGATATCCCAAGTTCCCCGAGTGTCACAGGAAGACCAACACTAATGTTAAATTTAGCTATTTCGAAAATCTCGCTGTCCGTTGCATTGTTGAGCGCAAGTTCGACCAAAACCCCAAACGCTACCTTTTCCCCGTGTAGTGCATGATGCGTTTCATAGCATTCAGCTAACCCATGGTGTATGGCGTGAGCGGCAGCAACCCCGCCAGACTCGAAGCCGATTCCCGACAATAGGATGTTGGCCTCAAGAACCGATTCAAAAGCAGAGCCTGGTCGTCCAGATCGACACTCCGCCATTGCATCGGCACCCTTTGAAACAACAATGTCTCGACAAAGCTTTGCGATAGCCATAGCCATCTCAGTGGCCCGGCCGCCACACATATTGGTCGCCCCAGAGCGGTGGCATGCTAGAGCTTCGTAATATGTGGCAAGTGCATCACCAATTCCGGAAGCAAAGAAGCGCGGCGGGGCTCCTGCAATCACGTTGCTATCGACGATCACAAGTCTCGGATTTGAGCGAACAAAACGGTCATTGAGCACCTTGCCATTCTCGTCATAAATAACAGCAAGAGATGAGCATGGCGCATCTGATGCAGCGACGGTAGGAATGGCGACGTAAGATAGCGAGAGATTGTCTGCGGCCGCTCGGCCGAGATCAATAACTTTACCACCGCCCATACCGGCTACAACGTCGGCACCAACTTCCCGAGCTACATCAACAGCCGCATCTATGGCAGCCAGCGTGCACGTCGGCTCAACTTGTCGTACAACCGTCTCAACAAGATCTCGACCTATCATTTCAATTACGTTTACCGGCACGTTACGATCAATGAAAATTACCGGACGACGACCAAGACGTGCTGTTTCCTCTCCAAAAAAACTGAGCGCACGAGGACCCTGCAAATATCGACCGGGGAAGACCGCTGTCCGCAACATTAGCCCCGTCCCTCTAGCCATTCGGGCTGCACAAGTTCGATAAGGTATCCGTCAGGATCCTTGAGGAAGGCTATGTGCGTCTTGCCATGCTTCATTGGACCAGGCTCGCGGGTAATCACTGCACCGCCTGCCCTTAATACTTCGGCAGTGGCATAAATATCAGATGTTTCTAGTGCGATGTGACCGTAGCCGGAGCCGAGATCGTAGGGACCGTGATCATAATTATACGTGAGCTCGATTACTGTGTTGCTCTCTTCTGGACCATAGCCAACAAAAGCGAGCGTGAATTTACCCTCAGGAAAGTCGAGCTTTTTTATAAGCGTCATACCCAACAGTTGAGTGTAGAACGCGATTGATGCGTCAAGATCCTTGACGCGCAGCATAGTGTGCATCATGCGCAGCTTCTGCATGGCATTACTCCTCAGCGTATGAATTGGTTGATGAAATCGGCGCCAAGGCCTACGGCTTCGAAATGACGTCTACACATATCGATCTTGGTAAAGACGTCTTCGTAGCCAAGCGACTTACCCCACGGATCGACGTAATACATTATGCCGTTAACTTGGAAATATGTGATCATTTCCTCTACGCCATCCGGAACTACAAGCGTATGTGTCTCACCAGGTGGCTCAAATACATAACTTCCCTCCTCCGCCATCCAGTCGTGCTCGAGGTAATGCCACCTGCCCTTCAATACGAATCCATGAACGGATTGCGGATGACGATGGCGGGATAAAACGCCCGAACGACGGACCTTAAGAAGATTCATCCAGTAGCCCTGAGAACGATTAAGGCATAACGGTCGAAACCAAACGTTATCTGCCTGGGGTACCCACAATCGATCATCATCCGGAATGGCTTTTGGAATGACGATTTCATGAAGTGCGTCCTTGGGATTAGGGTGCTGGTAGGGAACCAGGGGTGTCTCGTCTGCTTTTTCGAGTGGCATATAGAGTTCCTATTTTGACAGGTAACATGTTTGTTAAATAAGTAATTTACTCATGCGCGGCATTTTATAGATAAGCGATCACATCACGATCCGAGCGTAATAATTTTCTGTGTATCCAATGTGCGCACGCAGTAGGGCCTGCATCTTTGGCGTATCACGCGTAACTACAGCCTCGCGTAGCGCCATATGTTCGGAAATTGAGTTTGAGGTATGCTGCTCGTCGCGAGAAAAACGCCAACGCAAAGCTGCAAAGCAACTATTGACTTGGCTGCGATAAGTCTTGTCAAGAAGCGGTGAGCCAGCTCTACCGATGATGCAAAGGTGAAGCTCGGTATCAAGTTGTTGATATATGTCATGAGAGCGTACACGAAGCGCATTATCCATCGCATTGCAAATGCGTAAGAAGTCAGCCTCAAGTCCCACTGCATCACGGCTCATCGCCAACCGGACGGCCTCGATTTCAAGAGCAGTGCGCAGTTCGCACAACGCCCTTAATTCATCGGCCGTGGGGCGAAAGACGAACGTTCCGGATTGCGGGCGGATGTCGATTAGCCCTTCCCCCTGAAGGCGAATGTAGGCAGAGCGAATTGGTGCTTTTGTTACACCATAGAGTTCAGACAACTGGGCTTCAGATATCTTCTCACCGAGAGAAAATCGATTCTCAATTATATCGCGGCGCAGGCGCTCCAGTACGAGTTCGGAAACTTGTCGTGGTCGCTCTATTTTTGCGCTAGCCTCGGCCATGTTTAAAACCTCAATCCGCATGACCATTCAGAATGAACGATACGGCGCGGTCCGCGATCGCCAGTGTAGTTGAATTGGTATTGCCTGAAATAATTGTTGGCATAACCGAAGCATCCGCGACACGCAAATGATCAACCCCTTTAACTTTAAGATTCGAGCTAACTACTGCCATTGCGTCATCTTCGCGGCCCATCCGGGCAGTGCCAACAGGATGATAAACGGTCTTGACGAACCGGCGCGCATGGTCGGCCAACGCCTCATCAGTATCGCTTACTGATCCGGGGAAAATTTCCCGATCGATCATGTTGCGCAACGGCTTTGATGCAAGAATCCGACGCGCCTGCCGGAGGCCTCCGATGGAGAGCCGCAGGTCTTCAGGATCCTCAAAATAATTCGGGTCGACAATTGGCTGATCTTTCGGATTTGAAGTGGCAAGACGCACAGATCCCTTCGAGCCGGGCCTAAGCACACATGAATTGAGAGTGACGCCGTAGGTTGGTTTCAGGTCCGTAGTTCCTGGTTCGAGATAGACTGAAGGAACGCAAAACTGCTGGATTTTTGCTTCAGCCGTCAGATCATCGGGGTCAAAAAATGAGCAAGCTTCAACCCCGTTAGATGCAACCGGTCCGGACTTGAATAGGAGATACTGAAGTCCGTTGCGTATTTGGTTAAACCCACGGTCTTGACCAAAGTAACCGTAAGGCCCGTTACAAAATGCGAGCACCGGAACTTCAGTGTGGTCCTGGAGGTTCTGACCAACGCCATCTAGATCAACCTTAGTGGCCACGCCCATGTCGCGAAGGTGGAAATGCGGACCGATGCCAGACAACATTAGAATTTTTGGCGTGGCGACCGCTCCCGCACACAATATAACTTCACGATCACTCTTCACAGTTTCGGTTCGCCCTTCCCGAGAATACTCAACACCGGTCGCTCGCCCGTTTTCAATCAAGATCCTGTGGACAAGACACCCAGTAAGGACCTCCAGTCTGCCAGTGTTCTTTGCTGGGTGTAAAAACGCATCAGCAGCCGAGCAGCGCCGACCATTACGTATAGTAAGCTGGAAGTAGCCCGTTCCCGCTTGACGGGGACCGTTGAAATCAGGCGTGAACGGAATACCCGCCTCTTGTGCCGCCATCACATAAGCACGACTTAATTCGCATACGTGAACCGGATCGGATACAGACAGTGGCCCCCCAACTCCATGAAGTTCATTGTTAAAACGATTATTGTTCTCCATCGCCTTAAATCGCCGCAGCAATGCCGGCCAACCCCAGCCTTCATCGCCAGTCGCATTTACCCACGGCAGGTAGTCCGTTGCTTGACCACGAATATAGACCATAGCGTTTACTGAAGAGCCGCCCCCAATAACACGACCTGTCGGAACCACTGGCTGCCGTCCCTTAAGCCGTTGCTGAACGCTGGACTGGTAGAACCACATATAGCGTGCTACACCTAGAAGTTTGACGAAACCAGCAGGAATCTGGATGAGTGGATTGCGGTCGGATCCACCGGCTTCTAGCACGAGCACTCGTGCACCTGCCTCGGCAAGCTTTCCAGCAACGAGCGATCCGGAAGATCCTCCTCCGACAATCACAAAATCATAATGCATGTCTAAGACCCTCTTTCGGATTACTGCGTCGGAAAGAGCAGAAGATGCTCGGGATTAATCGAAATAGATACTGCCTCACCGCGCTTAACTCGCTGGTTCGGCGGAGTAATAAGCGAGACACGCGTTTTTCCAATATCGACAAAGATCTCGTTGTGGTCCTGCAATTCTTCCGTGATAAATCCAATGCCAAGAAACTTCACAGTCGAATTCTCGCCGAGTGAAAGAAAATGTGGCCTAACAGCAGCAACACCTTTCGTCCCGATCTCAGCAAGCCTAGATACGTGATGATCTGAGAGCATGATCCGATTACCCTCAATTATAATCGCTCGGTCACCATCCGATTGGAAATCAAGGAAATTGATCGGCGGCTCGCCTACGAATCCTGCAACAAAGGCATTAGCAGGGCGACTGTATACCTCGTCAGGTGTAGCAAGCTGCTGAATTTCGCCGTCTGACATGACCATCACTCGATCAGCAAGCGCAAGGGCTTCCTCCTGATCATGAGTAACATAGATCATCGTATGTCGGAATTCTTGGTGGATCGATTTAATAAAGCGCCGCATCCGATAACGTTGACGCGTATCGAGATGGCTAATTGGTTCATCCAGAAGGAATACTGCAGGCTTACGTACAAGAGCTCTTGCAAGGCCAACACGCTGCGCCTGACCAGACGAAAGAGCTCCAGGTTTGAGCCCAAGGATTGCTGTCAACTCCATTTTATCAGCTACGGACCGAACTTGCTTGTCGATCTCGCTTTCATCCATGCCAGATGAGCGGAGTGGAAAAGCGATGTTTTCGTAGACTGTTATAGGCGCATAAAGCGCGTAATTCTCAAATGACATCGCAACATTTCGGTCGCGCGCACGAATATCATTGACTGGCTTTCCGTCGAATAAAATATCACCGTCAGATATCGTCTCTAGCCCGGCTATCATTCGCATGGTCGAAGACTTACCGCAGCCGGAAGGCCCAAGAATGGCGACAAACTCACCATCGGCAATATCGAAATCAATACCATGAACAGCTTGGACGGCGCCATATCGTTTAATAAGCTTACGAGCTGTAATGCGAGCCATATCAGTTAATTCCCCTCTGAATGGCGGTCTCGTTGGCAAAGACATGATAGCCGGAAGAATTAACTGCCATCCAGACCTTGTCACCAATGCGGGCAGGTGAAGCGGCCGGAAGAGACACAGAGATATTGTCTTTGCCAGCCGAAATGACTGCAATCTTCGAATGACCGAGGTGCTCAATTACATCGATACGTCCTGGAATAGTCTCCGGCATCTCGGTATCGCTAAGCGTAATCGCATTTGGCCGAATTCCTAATTTCAACGTCGCGTTAGTCGGCGGCGGCGTGTCCATCCGACCAATAATTCGACCGTCGGCGGTACGTAGTTTGCAATTGCCTTGATCAACTTCAACGGAAACTGAAATAAAACTCATCGGTGGATCACCAATGAATGAGCCCACAAACGTGTTGGCTGGTTTATGATAAAGTTCATGAGGAGTACCCACCTGCTCAAGCCGACCGCTATTGAGAACGCCAACTCGATCACCTAAAGCAAGCGCTTCCTTGTTGGAAGTTGTCGTGAACAACACGGTTGCATGCATATCTTCAGCTAGTGCTTTTAGCTCAGCTCGCATCTTGTGCCTTAGCTTGGCATCAAGATGGCCAATTGGCTCGTCAAGCAAATAGATATCAGCTGGCCGTATTATTGCGCGGCCTAATGCAACGCGCTGGCGCTGTCCGCCAGATAAGAATCCCGGTCGCCTTTCGAGTACATGTCCGATGCCAAGTACACTGGCAATTTTTCGTACGCGTTCTTCGACCTCGGCTTTTACAATACCTTGCGCCCTAAGTGGAAACGCAAGGTTTTCAGCTACACTCAAATGCGAATAGAGAGCATAATTTTCAAAAGCCATGGCCGCGCCACGTCGCTCAGGTGGTAGATGCACGATCGAGTGACCATTACGCAATAAGTCGCCAGAGGTCGGCTTAGTAGTGCCTGCAATTAGATTCAGAATAGTCGACTTACCCGCACCTGCGGGTCCATAAAGCACGAAGAATTCGCGTTGGCGTATGTCAAGATTGAGTTTGCGAAGAGCAACTGTTCTGAGTCCATAGCGCTTATGTACATTGACGAAACTGTACATCAGTTGTCCTCCGCTATGATGGCAGAAACCTCGGCATCGGCAGTACGATGTTCAACGATGCACTGGCGGCGGCGACGTATGAAAAAAGCAGCTGCAGCCACTAAGGCTATAACCGTCATTACAGGAGTTGAAAGTGTTCGGTTCGTCCAGATCGGCTCCACAAAAATGAGCCAGATAAATACGACTCCAACAAAGATAAGCAGCGACTTAAAGCCAGCATCCCACGCTTGCGAGAAACTCATCGTATCACCCCCGAACCGCGCCAAAAGTCAGACCGCGCACCATGTAGCGTTGCATAGCGAGAACGAAGAGAAGCATCGGAGCCACAGAAATTGTAGCCGCTGCAGCTACTGGACCCCAAAGAATTCCTTGCAGCGTGAAAAAGCTCTCTACGCCAACAGTGACGGTCGAAGCCATCTTTCGCGTGAGAATGTAGGCAAAGAGAAACTCGTTCCAGCAGAAGATGAGTGTAAAAACAGCCGTCACAGCTATGCTAGGCGCAGCGAGCGGAAAAGTAACCTTTCGCAACACCTGCAGTCGCGATAATCCATCAAGTCGAGCAGAGTGCTCAAGCTCTCTCGGAATGTCCTGGAAAAAGCTGACCAGCAGCCAGATCGCAAAGGGCAGATTAAACATCACATAGGATACGATCAGAGCACCATGCTGATCCAACCCAAGATGAAGCGTCGCACCCACCGTGGTCTTTCCCACATCACGAAAGATCAAAAAGTAAGGCAGTATAACTGCAATAGCAGGCATCATCTTAGTTGATAGTAAAAAAAACAAAATATGACCGTCGCCAACATTAAACCGAGCGAAGCTGTAAGCCGCAAGCGAGCCGATTGCCACCACGATCGCCGTAGAGATGATCGAGATAATCAGTGTGTTCTTGATGTAGAATAGAAAGTTCTTATCAACCAATGCATGTCGATAATTTTCAAGTGTCGGCGTGAATAGGAACTGCGGCGGCGACACCATAATCGCTGTTTCCGGCTTAAAGCTCGTCAGCAACATCCAGAAGATCGGGAAGAAGAAAAAACTGACGACGAGTACGATCAGGCCGTATCTCAGTACTTCAAATGCAAATGAATGCTTTTGGTTTAGCATATTAAGATTCCTTCGCCCGGTCGGTGAACTGCTTGAGCAATGGCGTCAGCGCGAAGACTGCCGCGACGAGCATCACGTAAAGAAAGAAAACCGCCATAGTGGAAGCATAGTCCATGCGAAAAAGTTTGAGGCCGGTGCGGTAGAGGTAGAAGGTCATTGTCTCAGTCGATGTACCGGGACCTCCTCGAGTGAGAACCGCGACAGCATCATAAAGTCGAACGCAATCAATTGTCCGAAGTACGAGCACAAGGAAAAGCACAGGTTTAAGAAGCGGGAATGTCAATTTTGTAAGTATGCGCCACTGCGATGCTCCATCTAATTCGGCAGCTTCAAAGGGCTCTTTTGGTAAAGCCTGAAGGCCGGCGAGCGCAATCAACGCGACGAATGGAGTCCACTGCCAAACATCAAAAAGAGCGACAGACCAAAGCGCAATCGTATAATCACCGAGCCAATTTGGCTCCGGTAAGCCAATTGCACCGAGAACGAAGTTAAGGACACCAAACTGGGTATCGTAAAGGTAACGCCAAAATAAGCCGGTTACGGCGGCTGAAGTTGCTAACGGAAGTATAAGAAGTGAACGAGTGATGCCTTTAGCAAATTGGGCACCGTGCAGCAAAAAAGCAATACCAACGCCGAGCGACATTTGCAGCCCAACTGCAACAATGGTGAATTTCATAGTTACCCATGATGCCGACCAAAAATCTGCATCAGCAAACACCGTTCGATAGTTATCGAGCCCCAAATAATCCCCAAGCTTGCCGCGTGATAAATCTGCAAACCGAAATGAGACATCTAGAGCATAAGCGAGCGGTAGGAGCGCAAAGATCAACGTGACAGCCATAGCCGGAGCTATCAGAGCGATAGAGAACCATCGATCCGACATGCCAGCACTACTAGTCCGCATCAAAGCGCTGTTCGATTGAGATTGCATAGAGGTACCTCGAGAAGGAAAGGTCAGGGGGCCGACAGACGCCCGCCCCCCTTTTTATTGTCCGGGGAGGACAATTAATCAGCGATTGGGCAAGGCCCACCGCAGATCTTCTCAACGTCAGCGGCCAACCGCTCAGCAGCCTGACGAACTGAAATCTGACCCGCTGCCGCAGCTTGAAGGGGAATCTGCATCGAGTTGTAGATTTTAGCACCGAAAGGAGTTTTAAACAGGTTCGATGAGAATCCGTTCATGCTTTGGAAGACCTTATTAAGTGTCGCATACTGACCAGTCTTCGACCGCATTGCCGGTGAAGAAAAATACGGATCGGATAGCACAGAGGTCAAAGTCGAAGCACCGCCTAGTTCTGCGAACTGACGCTGGATGTCCTTGCCGCCAATGTGAGCAACAAACTTCATAGCCATTTCTGGATTGGCCGAGCTGGATGAGACGGCGAGCAAGAAGCCCCCGACATATGCCCGTTTACCGGGAGCCTCTATGGCAGACATCTTAGCACCAGGTACCATTTCCTCTGTCTTGACTGCATTAGGCCACTGGTCGAGGAAGAAGCCATGCGTCATCGCAATCTGACCATCCTTCATCTGGTTCATCACGCCGTCATAAGTAACCGTGAGAGCAGCCTTTGGAGCATATTTGAGCAGCTCGACATACTGACCGAGAACTTTCTCGACGTCATCAACCGGAACCTTACCATTTTTGGTCAACCAGTCCGAGCCCATGCCCCACAGCGGAGCGGATAATTCATCTTGTATTTCTGGAAATGGGCCAGCCATCAGTCCGACGCCAAAAAAATCTTTCTTCAGGGGTTCACCCTTTAACTTTTCACCAGTCTTACGAGTGAAGAACTTGGCTATATCGCGATGTTGCTCCCAAGTCTGCGGTTGACCAAGATCGTAGCCGTACTTTGCTTTAAACGCCTGCTTTTCGCCTGCGTCGTCCAGAAGGTCCTGCCTGACAAACATACCTGCCGTGTAGGTGTAGTAGGGCAGCCCCCAAATATCGCCTTTGTACTCAACGGTCATTCCGCGCAGGATTGGGGCGACATCATTAACTAGTCCTTGCTTGTCCTTGAAGAACTGAGTCATTGGCTTGATGAAGCCATTCTGAGCGAACTCGGCTTTCTCAGCCGTTTCCAATGTGACCACGTCATAGGCACCGGTTTGGCCAACCATTTCAATAACCTGCTTATTGTAAAGCTGAGAGTTGTCGATGTTGACCACCGTCACTTTGGCGCAGTTCTTAACTTCGAAATCTTTGACGAAATTGGCCATCGCATCGGTATAGAAACCAGCAATGGTCGACCACGTAATCTGAACCGGGTTAGAGCACGTCGCAGCATTCGCACCACTCGCCATCCCGACAATTAGGCCGGCGGATAAAAACAACTTTTTCATTGAGACCTCCTCCCTATGGGTCATTTAACAAAACAAATATTTAACATGTCAGTTTTATAGTCAATTGCATTTTTTAAGATATTATTATGTTATAATTCTAAAAAATGTTGCAATGCGGCACCAATAAATAAATATAACAAATTTGACATGTTAGTTTTGGGAGGCTTTTTAAATGTACAGATCCAAGCGTTTCGCGCGCCGGGCTGAACGACCTGTCAATCTCGACACATTTGTAGCTGAAGATCATAGCCTCGGGCTCAAAGCGATGAATGGTCCAGCCGACCCCTCGCCCACTCTTGTTATGCAAGCCGGACGCATCATAGAGATGGATGGAACGCCCGAAGAGCAATTCGACACGATTGATCGTTACATTGCGACTCATTCCATCGATCGAACAATTGCAGTTGAGGCAATGGCCACGTCCTCACTTAAGCTCGCGCGGATGCTCGTCGATATTAATGTGCCACGCCAAGATCTTCTCAAGCTGCTGGGAGGTTGCACACCTGCAAAGCTCTGCGAGATCGTTGGACACTTGAATGTCGTCGAGATGATGATGGCAATGCAGAAAATGCGAGCAAGGCGAACGCCTGGTAACCAAGCTCATGTTACTAACTGGAGAGAGAATCCGGTTCTGATGGCCGCTGACGCAGCAGAAGCTGCATTGCGAGGTTTCGATGAACTTGAGACAACATGCCGAGTCGCACGAATGGCACCATTTAATGCGCTTGCTCTTCTCGTAGGATCGCAGACTGGTCGCGGCGGGGTTTTAACCCAGTGCGCAGTTGAGGAAGCACTAAATCTTCGACTTGGCCTCAAGGGATTGACGACATACGCAGAAACGCTGTCGGTATACGGCACCGATGAAGCACTTCGCGATGGAGACGACACGCCATGGTCCAAAGGCTTCCTCGCCTCGGCATATGCATCACGTGGCATCAAGATCCGCTTCACCTCAGGCACGGGCGCGGAAACGCTAATGGGTTATGAGCATGGTCGATCCATGCTTTATCTCGAAGCACGCTGCCTTCTACTAGCCAAAGGTGCAGGCGCCCAAGGTGTACAGAATGGTGCTATTTCCTGTGTCGCTCTGACGGGCGCATTGCCCGAAGGAGTACGAGCAATTCTCGCTGAAAATCTCATTGCAGCATCAATTGGACTTGAGGTCGCCAGCGGCAATGACGCCATGTCTTCTCATTCCGATATGCGAAAGACAGCCAAGTTAATGCTTCAGTTCCTTCCGGGAACAGATTTTATCACGAGCGGCTACTCCTCCATGCCCCGACGAGACAACATGTTCGGCGGTGGAAATTTTGATGCTGAGGATCTCGATGATTGGATGGTGATCCAGCGGGATATGCGCGTGAATGCCGGAATACATCCGGTCACCGAAAATGAAGTTCTTATGGTAAGGCGTCGCGCAGGCGAAGCGATGCGAGCGGTGTTTGAGTCTTTTGGTTTTCCATCGATTACTGAACACGAGATAGAGGCGGCCGTCGAGGCTTATGCCTCTGACGACATGCCAGAGCGCGACCTCGTCGCCGATATTAAGGCCGCCGAAGACTTCCTCGCTGGGCCGTCCACTGCGCTCGACGTTGCGAGGGCACTATTGGATGGAGGTTTTGACGACATAGCGGCAAATATCCTGTCGATGCAGCGGGTTCGGATTAGCGGCGACTATCTCCAGCCTGCAGCAGTGCTTGATGCCAATTTCGGCGTAAAGAGCGCATTTTCGGACCGGAACGACTACGAAGGACCGGGCACAGGCTATCGTCTTTCTGGCGAGGAGTGGGAACGGCTTCGTCGCATCCCGCAGGAGCAGAGTGCCGCACGACTTGTGCCCACGCCCCGTAGAGCTTCCCAAGAGCCTTGGCTTACTGAAAAGGGTTCAGCGACTACAGGCAGAGATAATGAAGTGGTGCTCGGTGTGGGCCCAGCCTTCGGTGAAAGCCTCGATAACACGCTTTGCGGCCTCAATCATCGGGAGGTAATTTCAGCAATTGCCGAGGGCGTCGCATCCCGTGGTCTTCAGCTTAGGGTCGTCCGCATTGGCGACAGCGCCGATCTTGGAATCATCGGAACCCGTGCTGCATCGATTTCCGGCAGCGGGATCGGGATCGGACTGCAATCAAAAGGGACGACTGTGATTCAAAGGAAAGGCCTGGCGCCGCTTAACAACCTCGAACTCTTCTCACAAGCACCGCTTCTCTCACGCGACGCATATCGCCAGATCGGCGTTAATGCTGCCTGTTTTGCACGTGGCGAGCCGCCAATGCCGGTACCGGTCCGTGTCGACAACATGGCGAGGCTGAGGCTTATCGTTCATGCCATGCTAATGCACAAGCGCGAGATTGCCGCTATCGATCCATCACGGCCACTTCAAGCACTGGAGATATCTCCATGAATCAGATTGATAACGAAGACATCCGTCGAAAGGAATCAACATTGCCACCGGAGGGCGTCACGCTTGAAGCGCTCCGCAATAACTGTCTTTCGCCTGACGATGTCACCATTCGAAAAAGCGAACTAGAACGTCAGGCTCGCATTGCAGAAGCTCAAGGATACGAACAGCTAGCCCGTAATTTTCGTCGAGCAGCCGAACTGGTCGCAGTTCCAGGCGACGTACTGCTTGAGACTTACGACAGACTTAGACCAGGCCGTAGCCGTTATGTTGATCTGCTAGCCATGGCACAGGAGTTCGCCGCCCGCTACGATGCACCAGAAACTAGTGCCTATATTCGTGAGGCGGCGGAAACATACCGAGCGCGCGGGCTCATACGGGAATGAAGCACAACCACACTTAGTCTTAATAACTAACTCAAAACTTCAATTGGCTAACAAGCTCAGTATCCGTGTGCTTAGAACCGTCGAAACGCTCGGGACGAACGTAAGAAAAAGCATAATAAAATAAGAACAAATTTGCTGTCCCACCTTTAAATAAGTGTCTGAAAAAATTAATAAAATCACTCCCGCCCCCGGGCACCATGATTTCAATGACTTAACGGAAAGTGGGACATGCCAGCTATAGTTGGTTTCCTTCCCTTTTTCCCCGGAAATGTCCCACATGATTTGTTGAAGCTGAGGACGGTTGAGGTCCTTCAAGCAACCATATTCGGATCGCGAACGGTAATATGTCAATTCCTGTATAGTTATCGATCAGATTGCCGCTGCTGCCGGTTGCCATCGCGCCGTCAGAACTTAAACTTGCCGAAGCTTGGCGACCATCTCTTCCGGCTTATGTCCCTTCTTGATCATTCTTTAGTCCTCCTTCGAATCGAAAGCCATACATCAGAGAGGATCACTATTTAGGGGGTATTCCAGAGCTAGTAGGACGCTTTGATCTCGCGAGCATTATGGCTGTTCATAGATCGCTCTTTTGCTAGAAAGCTCACTTGTCAGGGGCGATATCGCCTTAAACCAGATTTGCGAGCAATCTCCCGACTAAAGGTCGACTTGCTCCGTCCGAGATTAACCGCAATCTGCGACTGAGTCAGACTCGCTATCAATATTGCGGAAATCTGTCATCGTTCTTCGTGAGCCCAAATGGTGGTACGTCGTCGTGCTTCTTCGACAGCCAGTTCTGGGGAACCGAAAGCCAATCGAAATCTTAGCCACCTCAACAGTTTACAGTAAGTTGAACTTCGAATTTAAATCTAGGTTATAATTTTAAGGATTAGATATTATGACATTATCCGAAATCGTAACCGTATTTGTATCGTCAAAGATTAAATCTTTGAAGACCGACTATACTTGGAAAATAAACACGAAGCGCCTTCCTATTAATTATGATGTTGGGTCTGAAGATAACGTTACTGAAAATCTTAAGCTACGCCAACATCTACATAAACAGATTCAATATGACCCGCAAAATTGTGCCGCAATATGCACGTGGTATGTCAGGGACTGGGGTGGCGTTCGCGGTAACAAGATAAAAACTCTAGACGATTACATTTTGGCAACAAATGCTGATCTAATAGGGAATGGAACGAAAGGCATTTCGACCTGGTCAAAGATTTTATGTCTTCGTGACCCTGCTGAGTATGCTATCTATGATTGTCGCGTCGCGGTCACGCTAGCGATACTGCGGCAGAAGGCAGAGCGCGTAGAGCCTATCTACTTTCCTACACTAAAGGGTAAGTCGCAGAACGGTACGATTCGAAAGGCGCAAGCTATGCTAACCGATTCAGTCGCATCTTCGAATTTTTATTTAAACTATTGTTCCTTACTTAAGGAGGTTGCAGGCAAGGTCGACCCGAACGTCGACATTCAGCGGGTTGAAATGGCCTTATTCGCGAACGCGCTTGCTCTTTGCGCTTACTATTTTGATCAAGCGGTCTGAGCATTCACCGGTAAGCAATAGTGAAAAAGAGCGACGGTATCGTTTGCACCTGTATTGTACACTTTTAACTGATCTATTTACTTTCAGAAAAAGGTATCAGAAGATGTCGACGAAAGTTAAACTGCAATTATGATTTTAGCGTGTTTGTCTTACAATTGGTTTGTCAGTAAGGTTCATCTAGAACGACCCGCTTGGGGGTTAACGGCGACGGCATAATTTGCCGATGGTTCGAAAGCCTTACACAGGCCTTCAAATTAGCAGTATAACTACAAAAAATCGCTAGTTCATTATGATGACGCCGAGAAAATCAAATCTGCTGAAGGTGGTTTTTACGTTTGTTTTTCATACACAATATATAAAAGAAAAGGAATAATTTCATGAGAAAATAAAAAACTATTACAATTCAGGGTAATATGTATGCGCTGTCATTCTTGCCGGTGTCCTTTGTGGCTTTGCCGGATCATATTTGGCGCTTGGCCAGGCGGCTGGCTTTCTGACAAATATGACAGCGGGCAAAGGTTTCATCGCTTTAGCCGCTTTGATCTTTGCGAAATGGCGCGCGTGGCCTGCCCTTTGGACATGTTTTCTATTTGGACTTCTCGACGCCGTCGCTATTCGTTTGCAAGGCGTTATGATGCCGGGCATAGGCCAAATTCCGGTGCAGGCTATACAGGCTTTGCCTTATCTGATGACCGTTGTTTTGCTCGCGGGTTTTATCGGCAAAGCCATTCCGCCAAAAGCCTCTGGCTTGCCTTATGTGAAAGAACGCTGATGGATCCTCACCTTAAATCACTTTTTGATGCGGCGAATGAAGTCGCTGCAAAGGCCTATGCGCCCTATTCAAAATTTTTTGTGGGCGCGGCCATTCGAACAACCACGGGTCAAATCATCGCTGCTTGCAACGTCGAGAACGCAGCTTACCCCACAGGTACATGCGCAGAAGCAGGTGCCATCGCCGCCATGATCTCACAAGGCGAAACAGAGATCGCCGACATCGCTATTGTCGGAGTGAAAAGTAATCCTTGTTACCCTTGCGGTGCGTGCCGGCAACGCATCTTTGAATTTTCAAACGAAACAACACGCATTCATGTGCTTGATGAAAAAACAAAAGAACCACTCACTTATTCCATTCAATCGCTCTTACCACACGCTTTCGGCCCAAGAGATTTAGCATGACCCCTCGAATTGAAGAGGCACTTGCCACACTGAAAGAATATGGGATTGAAGGCCCTTTCGATTATGGCATCGTTCTGGGCACAGGCTTGGGACCTGTGGCTGATCTCGTTCAAAATCCAGTGATTATACCTTACGCGCAGATTGTCGGATTTCCGAAAGGCCATGTCTCAGGCCACTCAGCCCGCGTGGTCGCAGGGACGATTGGCACGTCACGCGTTTTCATGATGCAAGGTCGAGCACATTACTACGAACATGGTGATCCTGCCATTATGCGATATCCGATAGAAGCCATGGCGGCTCTCGGAATAAAAAATCTGATCTTAACAAACGCCGCAGGCTCGCTCCTCGAAGATGTCCCGCCCGGTTCATTGTCTTTGATTGCTGATCATATCAATTTATCAGGCATAAATCCCTTAATTGGAATCAATGACGACTCGCGTTTCGTGCCGATGGTTGATGCCTATGAACCGCATCTCCGTGCACGATTGATTGACGCTGCGCGTGAGGCAGGCCTGTCGCTGACAGAAGGCATCTATCAATGGTTTCCGGGCTCGAGCTTTGAAACGCCCGCGGAAATACGAGCTTCAAAGATGCTCGGCGCCACTTTGGTCGGCATGTCAACGGTACCGGAAGTCATTCTCGCACGCCGGATCGGGCTTTATGTTGCAGCCCTCTCCATGGTCACCAATTACGGTGCGGGTTTATTTGGAGGTGCCCCCTCCCACACAGAAACAAAAACTGTTGCGGCAGAGGGCGGCATGCGGATGAAGACGTTGCTGGCTCAGTTTTTCAAAAAGGCCTAGAGTATCTTAGCCCCCTATTATTTTTAATTATTTATAGGGCCGATTTTCAGAAAAATCAAAAGCGGCCTGCGCAGTAAAGAATCGCGGGAAATGTAGCGACCCACGCCCACACGAAACGGTTCAAGCCGAAGAACCTAAAAACCAGAAGGTGGAAGATAAAGGCGATGACGCAATAGACTTTCGCAAAATCTACATCAAAGAGGACTAAAGGAAATGAGATTTCCCATAAAATAAATCCCCATGATGCGAGTTTAGCGATCATGGGCTTTCTAAAAAACGATCGCTTTGTCAGAGGTCCGTATAAGCCACCATCTAAGAAATGTGTAAGCGCGCTGCCACGCCTCCAATGCTGATTGAGAAGCTTAACCGCGCCAGACATGAAATAAGAGGATATTGAATGGATCGTGATATACCAAAAGGCTGCGTTCCATGCCATTTCGCGATCATCGAATAGTGACGTGCTTGTTCCAATCAATAACCCCGTAACCGTCACAAACGTCATGAAATCGCTGCCGCCATTGAAAGCGCCACGCCAACGAATTGATAAAATGACAGAGCTTATTAAGAGAAAAATGGCAGCCCCTATATAAGGTTGGATCAGAAGACTCAGCGCGACACATAATCGAATAGCCAAATGGAAAAAATAATTTCGGTCATCAAAAAAGAATGCGAAAAGTGTCTGAATGATGCGGGAGGTATGACGCAAATCACCTTTCTGGACCGACCACACC
Source organism: Alphaproteobacteria bacterium (assembly GCA_016870035.1). GTDB lineage: Bacteria > Pseudomonadota > Alphaproteobacteria > Rhizobiales > Beijerinckiaceae > CAIUPE01. The sequence continues at coordinate 4,579 of VGCJ01000008.1, read as the reverse complement.
CAGACCGCCTTCACATCATTACGCCGAGACAGACTGATCCCTTCGAGGGTCTGAATCACAAGGCTCAGGGCAAGGAGATGTGTAAAAGCCGTAATCGCGAGATCAAGAGACATAATCTGCCTCTTTGATGATCGGTGAGGCAAGAAGTCTGTGCTCGGACGGATCGTCGTCAAGGCCTGGCAAAAGGCGAAGCTCGAATTGATAGGCTTTTATCTTATGATCCGATGAGAGCGTTCGTGCGACACGATGTGCCACTCTTTGTGTCAACGCGTAAGACACAAGTGCATCAACTTTTTGGCCCTCAAGCAGACCTTGAACATCGAGGCTCAGATGTTCAATCAATGTTTGTTCAGTGAGACGCAGATTGTTTTCAGGATTATAAAAGAGGTCTCTCAGCTGAAAGGGTGCACGCGGGATAAACATGGTCCACGCAGACCAGCATTCGTCGTCAGAAAGCACCCTCACAAAAAGCCGTGGCTGTGGACCAGGGGAATCAAAGAACCGCCAGCTTGGGAAAAAGCACCGCAACAGAAAGAGCCAAGGGCTGTCAAACTCTTTGCCGCGCTTTATAAGCGCTATCACAAGAACAGCAAGATAAAGCGCAATGATAAAAGCCGAAACGCTGGCCATAACCCGTCACCACCACAAAAGGACCTCGCTTCTCATGAAAGAAAATGATTAAGGATTTGCATCAGATCAAATATTTTTAAGCCACTATCGCGCCCTCTTTAGATGCGGCTTCGACATCAATAAGACGTGCACGGGCGATGCTGCCGCTCTGCTTTCAGCGTATACCGCATTTTTAACCCCGTGATATGATTGGCCGATTTCATCATAAGGGGTCAAATATGACCACGGTCAGAGTTCCGATACAACGCTCCTGCGCTTCACCACCCTGCTTCGCGCATTAATTCACTTATACAGACGGCGGCATGGAGATTATTGACCCACAACAAGCCCTTGATGTGTCACTTTGGCGTCAATCAAAACGCAAAGAGCTGCTTGCCTCCCGCGCTGCGCTGTCCGTCTCTGAGCGACAGGCCTTGGGTCGAATTGTTGCCACCTATGTCATCACAACAATCAAGAACAAATATATAAATATTGAGGGAAAAATCCTCTAACTCTATTGGCCGATCAAATCGGAACTTGATTTGCGCGATGAGCTTTCGGCTTGTTTCACGCTTCATATGAAGCTCGCACTTCCGGTCGTTGAAATAATAAACGCGCCGCTATCCTTTTATGCTTGGACGCCAAGCGACGAAATGGAACGCGACTTTTGGAATATTCCGGTGCCCGTGAAACGCGAGATCGTGAAGCCAGATATTCTGCTTGCACCGCTTATGGGGTGGGACAATCAAAATTTTTGCCTTGGATATGGGGGCGGTTATTTCGACCGCACATTGGCGGCTTTTGAAGAAGATCGCTTTGTCATCGGTGTGGGCTTAAGCCAAGCCAAACTCGATACGATTTTTTCTCAACCCCATGATCAGCCATTGGACATGATCATTACAGAGCGTGGTATTGAATCAGAAGGCTGATGACCCTAAGAGTGCTTGTCTTCAAGAGCGCTCTCCCATCCGGTTTTCATAAGTTTCATTCTTGATGCTCCAATTCCGACGCCTCGTAACCTTTTTGAAAATCGCGCTGCAAGCGATTGCGATCCTGTTTGTGGTCAGTCTGATCTGGGGGCGCGTCTTGCCTATACCTTCAACTCTGATCATTGGTCACTTGTTTACGGGTAACCTCACTTCGTGGCGTTGGGTCTCGATTGAATCGATCTCGCCGGCACTCTCCAAAGCGGTGATTGCCTCGGAGGACCATCGTTTTTGTACGCATTGGGGTGTCGATTTCATCGAACTTCAGTCGGTATTGTCCGATCGTGGTGGACCTTCGCGCGGCGCCTCGACAATCTCGATGCAGGTCGCAAAAAATCTTTATCTCTGGCCTGGACGATCTTACATCCGCAAAGCGCTTGAATTGCCGCTCGCTCTTCTCATTGATCTTTTATGGGGGAAAAAGCGGATGATGGAGATTTATCTCAATATTGCCGAATGGGGCCGCGGCATTTTTGGCGCAGAGGCCGCCGCTCAATTCTATTTCAAAAAGCCGGCCTCCGAGCTCACAAATGAAGAAGCCGCGCGCTTGGCCGCGAGTCTGCCCAATCCGATCCGCCGCAATCCAGCTCGTATTGGTGGTAGTGCTGCGCGGGTCGCTGAAAAATCCGCCGGAATCACAAGCGAGACGGCGTGTTTATCCTGGTGATGGGCACTCTTGGTAGCGGTTACAGGGTACAAAATCACATGGCCACGCTGTAATTTTCTACTTTACAATGTTTTCAAACTAGGGGTTCTGCAGCACCAAAATCATTGAAGCCTCAAAATCGCGATGCTAGGCGCAACTCTAGCAGCGGCGCCTTGACCGTCGTGATGCAGAGGATAATGACCATGTATGATTCTGTGAGCTGGACGATGCTCGTCCAATCCGCTTCCATTCTTTTGCGTGAGGGTCTGGAAGTCATTCTGATTTTGAGTGCGCTGATCGCCTACATCATTAAAACTGGCGCACGCCACCACCTCCCAGCCCTTTACTCCGGCGCCGTTATTGGCGTTGTGGCAAGCTTTGGTCTTGCCATGATCATAGAAACTTTTCTGGGTGCAGAACAAAGCAAATTGCTTGAAGGCGTGATGCTGCTGCTGGCCTCCGCCCTGATGATTTATGTCTCAGGGTGGCTCTTTGTGAAGCAAGATCCACGCGCCTGGCAAAGCTATATCCACGTGCAAGCCGATCATGCCATGAGGTCTCAACAAAGCGATCTCGCAATCGGCGTGCTCTCTTTCCTCGCTGTTATTCGCGAAGGCGCGGAGACTGTCATCTTCTATCACGCTTTGACGAATTCCGAAGGCGGCTGGACATCCCCAATCATCGCGGGCTTTGTCGTTGCGGCTGTGGTTCTCGCCTTCCTCTTCATCGCGTTGCGGATTCTGACCGTGCGCTTACCGCTCCGGCCATTGTTCATTATCACATCAGCCTTCTTATTCGTGATGGCGTTCCGCTTCCTCGGTGCTGGCGTTCACGAATTGCAGGAAGCGCATATCCTGCCTGAAAGCCCGATTAACATGCCCGCGCTTCTTTCAACCATCGGTTTCCAAAAGACGATTGAAGCCCTGCTGCCACAACTTGTTCTCGTGGCTCTGGCCGCGGCAGGTTATGCAGCCTTGCGATTAAGAAAAGCAACGCCGCAGAGCTAAGATCTCGATCGGTTGAGACGAGACAAAGGCCGCTTCCCTCACAAGGGAGGCGGCCTTTATCTTTTTCTTGCCAAAAAGGCGGAATAGGCCAAAGTTCAGTTGAGTTCTTCTCTTCAAGAGCAAAAAAGCGGAACGAATACCGAATTCTTGTTTATGATTGCCGCCCCCCGAAACACTCTCAAAAATCAAAACGCTTAAGATCATCATGGATAAGCCCTCAAATCGTGCCCAACTCAACGCCGCTGCCTACCGCATTCCCGCGCTTGATGCCGACTTTTTACTCGGCGACTCGACCAGAGGCCTTCGCTTTCAACTCGAATATATGAAAGCTGAAGACCATTTACGCGAATGGGGCGTTGCTTCAACGGTCATCGTCTTCGGCTCCGCACGTGTGAGCGAAGATGATCCGCAAGGATGGTACAAGGCAGCACGCGATTTCGGCCGCATATGTTCTGACGAAGGCGGAGCAAAACTCATCAACCACACACCGCGTCACAACGTGATTGCAACAGGCGGTGGTCCAGGAATCATGGAGGCAGCCAATCGCGGCGCGCATGATGTGGGCGCACCGTCCATCGGCTTTAACATCACTTTGCCGCATGAGCAGGAACCGAATGCTTATTCAACACCGGATCTGACGTTCCGCTTCCATTATTTCGCGATGCGCAAAATGCATTTTGCGATTCGTGCGGCGGCATTGATTGTTTTTCCGGGCGGGTTTGGAACGCTTGATGAATTATTTGAAATTTTAACCTTGCGCCAAACCGGAAAAATGAATGGGCATCTGCCCGTCATTCTTTATGATGGCAACTACTGGAATAGGTTAATCAATTTCAAAACTATGGTTGAACACAATATGATCGCCGCGTCAGATCTTCATTTGTTTGATTATGCGGACACACCACGAGAGGCTTGGGAAAAATTGATCAAGAATGGACTTAAGATTCCAGAGGGTCACTCATGAGTATTCGCCTGACATTCCATGGTGCTGCCCGAAGCGTAACGGGATCTTGCTACCGGCTTGAGACGGACTCTTCAAAAATCGTAATCGATTGCGGCATGTTTCAAGGTTCGAAAACTGAACGCGAATTGAATTACCGTGCCTTCCCTTTCGCGCCTGATCGCATTGATGCTGCTCTGCTCACCCATGCTCATATCGATCATTCAGGACTCCTTCCAAAATTGGTGAAGCAAGGTTTCACGAAAAAAATCCATTGTACTCAAGCCACGCGCGATCTCTGCGGGATCATGTTGCCCGATTCCGGCTTCATTCAGGAAATGGAAGTCCGCCAACTTAATCCTCGTCGGTTAAAACGCGGCGAAAAAGAAGT
>VGCJ01000007.1 GCA_016870035.1 Alphaproteobacteria bacterium | reverse complement strand
ACCCCACGCAATCAAGCCCGCAGAGAAAGCGAGATAGGCGCTTGTTGAGTCTGTTTGTTGTGCGGTGAGATGAACCGCCCACACAGCTAAACCAAGCATCACCGTGCCACCCATCATGCTCCATTTTAATGTATGAAGCGGCCGGCTGTCTAAAAAGAAAATCGCCCCGGTGGTGAACCACCAGAGAAACAGGGCGAAGACAGCGGGCACGAGATAAGCCATTAGGGCAGTCACTTCGCTTTCATCGATTACCAGGTTGGCACAAGACAAATAACGGGTTTCAATTCATTCTTCTTCGTCGGAATCATGAAGAGGCGCAGAATGGTGAAACCGGCTTTGATCGGTGTTGTCACTTTGCTGATGAATGCTGACAAACCGCCTTGCGCTTTCGCTTCGCTCGCTTGCTCTGTGATTTTCACAAGCTGACGCAATAGCGGGAAGAAAGACGGATGATCGATATCGATTTCAAGCGGGAAGGTCTGGCGTGAAATCGTGGTCGTGATTTCAAATACGCGATGACCATACCAATCCGTATCAACTCCAAGCGCTTTATGGAAATGCGGACGCTGATGATCGCGCACATACATCGTCGCAAAAACAGCCAGTAAGAAGAACTTCACCCAGTATCTGTTGAGGCCCGACAAGAGATGAGGGTTTGCCCGCATCAAAAGTGCGAAGGCTTCGCCATGACGGAATTCATCATTGCACCATTTTTCGAACCATTTGAAAATCGGATGAAAGCGCTTATCGGGGTTCGCCTGTAAATGGCGGAAGATGGTGATGTAACGTGCATAACCGATCTTCTCAGAAAGATAGGTCGCGTAGAAAATGAATTTCGGTTGGAAGTAGGTATATTTCTTTGTCTTCGTCAAAAAGCCGAGATCCACACCGATATTGAAGTCCTTCAGCGTGTCATTGATAAAACCTGCATGACGGGACTCATCGCGTGCCATCAAGCGGAATAATTCGCATATATCCGGATTGGTGCCGCGCTTGCGCATTTCCGAATAAAGAACGCAGCCAGAAAACTCAGCCGTCAATGATGAAACCAGAAAATCGACGAATTCCTTGCGTAAACCTTTGGGTAAATCTTCAAGCGCGACTTTATCCCATTCGGCATTACGCTTGAAATGAAGCTTGTTGGGATCGGATTGCATTTCGGCAATCAGTCTGTCCCATTCTTCGCGCACGGATGATACGTCGATTGCATCAAGTGCTTTATAATCGGTTGTATAAAAGCGCGGGGAGAGAACTGTTGATTCCTGCGCTTTGCGTAATGTGTCCTTCGCGGAAATGCCAAGCCGTTCGATTGTCATAGGTCTTCTCCCGAGAAGCTGAATTCCAACAATTCCATATATTCCAAATCGCCGGTCATGCGGACCCAGGCCTGCTCAAACCATGTGGCGCGTTTGATCGTGGCTTGGCGGCGCTCTTCATGTTTCTCGCCATAAGGCACGCAAATTTCGGCGCCATGAACGAGGACTTCATCGCCGGGGCCGACGGTGACATCACCGTCAAGCTCGACATGGGCGGCGAGGCTTTCAAAAGTATTCACAACGCGCACCGTACACATCACATCTTCATGCACATTTTTGAAAAGCGGCGAGAGCATCATGATCCTCCTTTAGCTTTGGTAAGAAAGGCACGGAACGTATCCGCATTGGTATGGCCAAACGCATCGAGATTGAGCGTCACATTATTGGTTTCATCGATCAGCATAAGCGCGCCATTACCGAGCTTCGACAAGCGGAAGGGCGCAAGGAGATTAATCGATTCGCGCGAGCGCGTGCGCATGAGGCCGCGTAATGTGCCACGAAGAAAACCATTTGTACCAGGTTCGGCAATCGCGATCAGCGCATGATCATTCGCATCACGGATGATCACACTGCCGTCACTTGAATCTTCAAACGTCAACAGTCGGGTCTCGATCACAGGGAGAGACGCAGCGGGTGAAGGAGCGGGCAGTGATAACAGACGCTGAGCCGCAACCAACGCGATTGTGATCACCACAAGCGCGGCTACGCCGAAAAGAGGCATTTTCGGGAAGCGGATATCGGTTACGGTTCTGTCCATCATCATTTATGCCGTCACAATATTAGGCGCGAAACGCACCGCGCTCCTTGCTGACTTAATTGGGCTCTGGGGCAGGCATTGTAGAGCCGAGGCAAGGCAGGCTCCGACTTGTTCGGCATCCGGAACCGCACGCAGCATCGGTTCTGGGTGACGTAAGCGGAAGGGGCGCGCATGGGGCCATAATACTGCCCACGCAATCCGGTCCTCTTTCGTAAGCACCAACGGCAAATCGCCAGTGCCGTCGCGATAGAGTCGCAAATCGGCGCTATCGATTTTCGTATACGGAAGATTAAGCGTGATAGGCAACGCCATGCCGATCCGCATCACCACGCGCTTGGACGTGACCGTGTAGATCGTTGTACGTGCGGAGAGCCAGGCTAGACCCGTCAAAATCAAAACCGAAATGAGAGCGAGAATTGAATACCAAATGAATGGTTTCAACGCGTTACCCGCAGCAGCTCCATCAGCAAATCGGAACACGCTTTGCGCTGCCGCAAGGATGGCAAAATAGATCGCCACTTTACGGATGTGGAAGGCGCGCAGCGCGAGTGATTGCCAGTGAGGCGAGCCCTGCCAGAGCATCACTTCGCCTTTTGGCAAATGCTCTGGCAAGCCCTTTACGGGATCGAAAGCAAAGTCGTCGTGATGACTCACAGCACAGGCTCCGCACGGTCAGGCGTCGCATAAAGATTTCCGCCTGCGTAATAGGCGCAAATCTGATCTTCCTCGAGGCGCGTCACAACGTCCGGCGCTTTATGGCTTGGGACATTGGCGAATTGCGATCCCAGGATCGATTGCACTTTCACCCTGCCGCTTGAACCGGAAATATGGATCATTGCGGTTGGCAAAAGCACATTGCGTTTGCCCGAAGCGCTTGAGACTTCCACTTCAAGATAGCGGATCATGTGTTCGGCGCGATCAAGCCAGATATCGCGCACAATACCACCCGTTTCACCATCAGCACCGAGAACCGGCATGCCGCGCGGATCCGGATCATTATGGTCGATATGGAAACCTTCACTCGCTGCCTGACGCAGTGGGACGATTTTCGCAGCGCCCGATGTGGTTGTATCCGGAATATCGAGACGTTCCGCATAAGAAGCTGGGCCTACACCATCGAGCATCGGATTGCCGGTCGGAACCAGCGGCGCACCGGGCCAAGGTTCAGCCGGCGAGGCTTTCACCGGACGATTATCGCCTGAACGGGCATCAGGTTTCTGTATGATTGATCCATCAGCGAGATGGAATGTCTTGGGTTCCGGGATCGCGGGATATCCTTGAACGGTTATGTGTTCTGAACGCTCCGAGACAAGCGGATAACCTTCGCGCTTGCCCTCGCGATGGAGATAATAAATCACCGCGGCGAGCAAACCCCAGAACAGATAGAGCGTGATCTGGGCAACATCAAAATAGCTGGTTATAGCTGCGTGCATGTCAGGCCTCCTTGTAGCCTTCGCTTCGTCCTTCATCCCAAGGGGATGAAAGTGAGTTTTGCCGCGCGAGGCGGCGTCCGCTTGTGCCCAAGAGAGGCAGAGCGGCAATCAGCGTTGCGAGAAGCAACGCAATTTCGAGAATGAACACGGCGATATAACCCGTAGCGGGATGCGCGAGCGTTTCGCCGAAACGGCCTGCGCGGGCGAGAGCGGCGATGATATCGCGCGCCGCACCCGATAACGCTATGGAAATCCCAGCAACAGTGGCTTGCACCGCGCCCCAGCTGCCTAAAAGTATGCCGCTCATTTTCGGTGTACCGCAGCCCATCGCGGCGGTCAGCGTACCGACTGAAAACAATCCCGCACTAATACCGACTGTCAGCGATGAAATGCGGAAGAGTCCAAGCGATGACAAGAAGGGCGCGGCAATCACGCCCGCAAAAGCAAGAAGGCCAATGATCAATCCAAGACCCGCAACACGCATCGCCATCACTGCGCGATTGAGCATGCGTTCGGCAATGAAGAAGCCGATCAACATGCCGCCCGCAAGAGCGGCCATCAGCATGGTTGTTTCGCCGACGGGCAGACCAAAGACTTGGCCACCAAAAGGCTCAAGCAAAATGTCTTGCATATTGAAGGCGGCGGTACCTAGTCCCACAACGGTGAGCAAACGTTTGAAGCCGGGGATTGCGGCAAGTGTCTTCCAAGTCTCACTGAAGCTTGGCATTGCAGGTTCATCAATCGTGCCGCCCGGGCGACGAGGCTCTTGCTTCCACAAAGCAATGCCGTTGAGCACCATAATGGTCAGCGCTACGCCTTGAATGATTTTGATGAGACGAATTTCGTCAAAGGTCTGCAGAAGTTGCGAAAAGACAATAGCACTTGCGACCATGCCAATTAAAAGCGTTGTGAAAAGGAGCGCCACAACGCGCGGACGTACATGTTCGGGAGCAAGATCATTCGCAAGCGCCAGACCCGCAGTTTGCGTGGTGTTCAGGCCCGCGCCAATCATGAGGAAGGCAATTGCCGCGCCTGCTTCTCCATAAAAAATCGGACCATTTGTATCGCCCGACAAAACAATGAGCGCGAAAGGCAGAATGGAAAAGCCGCCAAACTGTAACAAAGTACCAAACCAGATATAGGGCACACGCTTCCATCCAAGAGCCGAGCGATGCGTATCCGATTTGAATCCGATCAAAGCGCGGAAGGGCGCAAACACGATCGGCAGTGATATCATGAACCCGACAAGTAATGCGGGAACGCCGAGTTCAACAATCATCACGCGGTTTAATGTGCCGGTGAGGAGAACCGTGGCGATGCCGACAGAAACTTGAAACAGCGAAAGACGCAGCAAACGCGGCAAAGGCAATTCAGCCGTTGCTGCATTAGCGAAAGGCAGGAAGCCGGGGCCGACCTGCTGCCATCCGCGTGCGAGCGCGTTGTTCAATCGTCTCATGCGTGGATCAGCTCCTGCGCGTGAGAAATATAAAAGCCGCTATGGATGCGGTGATCGCGGCCAATGACCCAGCCTTCAAAGCGCGGATCTTGCTTTATTAAGTGATGAAGTTTTTCCGCGCGATGCGGCACAATGGCCGGCGAGCGATCGCTGCGCGGGAAGAGTTTTCCAGCGAGGTGCATCGCACCCAAAAGCGGTGTGTAAGGCGCAAATGTAATCTGCACGCTTTGACGGCTCATGGCCGCAAGACGCGCAAGCATCGCAATCATATCAGGCATTTCATAATGGATGAGCGAATCCATGCCGACGACATGATCGAAGGTGCCGAGACGCGGATCAAGCATATCGCCAGAAAGATAAGTGATTGTGCCTTTCAAATCTTTCGGGCTGCGTTCGCGCGCGAGATCAACAAGCGTGGGCGAAAGATCGATCGCCACAACGTCAGCGCCGCGCGCCGCCGCTTCAATCGACAATGCGCCTGTGCCGCATCCCGCATCAAGAAGACGCATGCCCGTGAGATCATGCGGCAAATGCGAAAGCAAAGTCGTACGCATGCGATCACGACCCGCGCGCACCGTCGCACGAATACCCGAAACCGGCGCATCGGAAGTGAGACGCGACCACGCTGCCGCCGCTGTGCGATCGAAATAGGTTTCGATCTCGCCGCGTCTTGTCGTGTAAGTCGGATCCATGCCTTGCATCGTCATGAGTTTGTTATGTCCTTCACTCAGTCAAAGCCAAGAAAATCAAAAATCTCGCGGTCCTTCATCGAGCGCGCGTCACAAGGTGTGGCGCCCGCCCAGAGTGATGCCGCAAGACGCAGATATTCATTTTGAACGAGATCAACTTCCGGCGTTGATTCCATCTCGAAGAGAACTGATTTTTTGAGACGGCTCACGCGGATCGCATCGACATCGGGAAGATGCGCAAGGCGCTTTAGCCCCGTCGCATCGGCGAAGCGATCAATCTGATCCGTATCTTTCGAGCGATTGGCAATGACACCGCCAACGCGTACACCGTAATTTTTTGCCTTTGCGTTAATCGCCGCCACGATGCGGTTCATCGCAAAGATCGAATCGAAATCATTCGCCGCCACAATGAGTGCGAGATCGGCATGTTGAAGCGGAGAAGCGAAACCACCGCACACAACGTCACCTAGCACGTCAAAGATCACGACATCAGTGTCTTCAAGAAGATGATGTTCTTTGAGAAGCTTGACGGTTTGGCCGACAACATAACCGCCGCAACCTGTGCCCGCAGGTGGTCCGCCCGCCTCCACACACATCACGCCATTATAGCCTTCATAAACAAAATCTTCGGGGCGCAATTCTTCCGAGTGGAAATCAACGCTTTCCAAAACATCAATCACCGTCGGCACGAGACGTTTTGTCAGCGTGAAGGTCGAGTCATGTTTCGGATCGCAACCGATCTGCAACACGCGCTTGCCGAGCTTTGAGAATGCCGCTGACAAATTCGAAGACGTTGTCGATTTGCCGATGCCGCCTTTGCCATAGACGGAAAAGACTTTCGCGGTGCCGATGCTCGCAGTCGGATCAAGATGAACTTGAACACTGCCTTCACCATCGCCGCGCGCGGGCGGTCTTTTCGGCATACGGTCGAGAAGAATCGTACTCATGCGGCAGCCTCCACGGAGATGCCCTCGAGTCTGTCCTCGAGGTCTTCGCTCGCACGTTCGAGTGCAGCGAGGGTTTCAGCATCAGGGTTCCAAAATTCGCGTCTTTGAGCTTCGAGCAAACGGTTCGCGAGTTTCACCGCCGCTTTCGGATTGAGCGCGGCCAAGCGATTACGCATCGCTTCATCGAGCACAAAAGTTTCTGTCGCTTTCTGATAGACCCAAGGCTGCACTTGGCCTGTGGTCGCCGACCAGCCCATTGTATTTGTCAGATGGCTTTCGATCGAGCGCACGCCTTCATGGCCGTGCTTCAACATGCCTTCATACCATTTTGGATTGAGAAGCCGCGTGCGGCTTTCAAGCGCGACTTGCTCAGAAAGCGTGCGCACAACGCCCGCGCCGCGTGTCTGGTCGCCGATATAAACGGGGATCGCTTCACCACGCTGCTTTTCTGCCGCGCGCGAAATGCCACCAAGCGAGTCAAAATAATGATCAATGCTAGTGACGCCGAGCTCAACTGATTCGAGGTTCTGATAAGCGAGATCAACACCGCGCAAAACGGCCTGCATCATGGCCGTTTGCGAGGAGGCTTTGCCATCACGTCCGTGAGCGAAGCTCTTGCGGGCGCTGAACACCTCGCCGAGTTCGTTTTCATCATCCCAGCGGCCATTCTCGATCATCATATTGACGTTAGCGCCGTAGGTCCCGTCGGCATTCGAGAACACACGGAGCGCCGCGGTATCGAGCGTGCAATTTTGCTCCTGCATTACATGAAAAGCGTGTTTGCGGATGAAGTTCATTTCAACCGGCTCATCGGCGCTTGCGGCAAGATAGGCGGCTTCCGCCAGCATTTTTGTTTGTAGGGGCAGAAGATCGCGGAAGATGCCCGACAGCGTCAGCATCACATCGATGCGCGGGCGACCCAATTTCTCAAGCGGAATGAGCGACGCGCCGCAAAGACGGCCGTAAGAATCCCATTTCGGTTCAGCGCCCATCAAAGCGAGCGCTTGCGCAATTGGTCCGCCTTCGCTCTTAAGATTATCGGTGCCCCATAACACAAGCGCGATGGTCTCAGGCAGAGCACGACCGCTTGCGCGATGTGTCGTCAAAAGAAGTTCGGCCTGTTTCGCGCCGTCTTTCAATGCGAAGCTTGAAGGTAGACGGAACGGATCAAAACCGTGAATGTTGCGGCCTGTCGGCAGAATTTCCGGCGTGCGGATAAGATCGCCACCGGCAACCGGGCGAATGAAACGACCATCAAGCGCGCGCAAGAGCGATGTTAATTCCGTCTCATCCTGTAGCATCGCTTCAGCATCGTTTAAGCGCTTCGCATCAACGCCCGTGTCCTTGAGGCTTTCAAGCGTTGAGGTGCGTTCTTCCGCGCTCATCGTTTCACCAACAACATGAAGCCCATGCGGAATAAGCGTATATTCCAGTTCGAGCACCGCGCTTTGCAAAGATGTGACGCGTTTGGCGTGATCATCCCAGCGCGGCTCGGCTTCGGAAAGATCAAGCCCTGCGGCTTGCGCTTGAATGAGTTCGGCAAGATCAGAGGCATCAGCAGAGCCCGGTTCAAGCGTACGATACCGCGTGAGCGACGATTTCAAATCGACAAGGCCGCGATAAAGTCCCGCTTGCGACAAAGGCGGCGATAGATAGCTGATGAGCGTCGCGCCCGAACGGCGTTTGGCGATTGTGCCTTCTGACGGATTATTCGCGGCATAGAGATAGAGGTTCGGTGTTGTGCCGATCAAACGATCAGGCCAACACGCGGCACTCATGCCCGATTGTTTACCCGGCATGAATTCAAGCGCGCCATGCGTGCCGAAATGCAATATCGCGTCGGCTGCAAAATCTTCGCGCAGATAACGATAAAAAGCCGAGAAAGCATGGGTGGGCGAGAAACCATGCTCGAAGAGCAAGCGCATCGGATCGCCTTCATAGCCAAAGGCGGGTTGTACGCCCACAAGCACATTGCCGAAGCGTTGACCGAGCACGTGGATGGTTGACCCATCGCTTTGCTGTTTGCCGGGCGCGGGACCCCATTGTGCTTCGATCTCTTTCAAATGCGGTTCGCGGCGTACATGATCATCAACCGGAATGCGATGGATCACATTGGCATCCGCGCCATAACGTTCGGCATTGCCTTTGAGAAGCGCGTCACGCAACGCGTCAACGCTCTCAGGCACATCAACCGAATAGCCATCGACCTTCATCGCCTTCAAAGTGTTGAAGAGCGATTCAAAAACGGCAAGAAACGCAGCGGTGCCAGTCGCGCCCGCATTGGGCGGGAAGTTAAAGAGAACAATCGCGATCTTGCGCTCTGCCTTTTCAGAGCGTCTCAACGCAATCATAGCCTCAACGCGGGCAGCGAGTTTTTTGACGCGTTCAGGATGCGCCGTCATTGTGCGCTCACCAATCGCGCCATCACCGCGACCACCAAAAACCATGGGCATGATTGCGCCATCAAGTTCCGGTATCGCCACCATCATCGTGGTTTCAATCGGATGAAGACCACGCGGTGACGATTCCCATTCCGAAACTGATTGGAATTCAACCGGCTGCGCAGCGATATAAGGAATATCAAGTTCGGCGAGGATGGTTTCTGCCCCACGAGCATCATTATAGGCGGGGCCACCCACAAGCGAGAAACCGGTGAGTGACACAAGCGCATCAATGTTAACGCCGCTATTGTCGCGGAAATAGATTTCAATCGCGGGACGTTGATCAAGCCCCGTTGCGAAACTCGGAATAACGCGTATTCCTGCCGCTTCAAACGCTTCGATCGCGCCATCATAATGGCCGGTATCACCCGAGAGCACATAAGAGCGCATCAATAAAAGCCCGACAGTGCCCTTCGCATTCGCAGGACCTTTCGGCAGCGCTGAAAGTTCGGTGACAATCCGGCCTTTTGCGCGCGGATGATAAAGACCGATTTCCGGATAGGTTTTTGGCGCTTCATATGCGGGCGTTGAAAGGCCCGCGCGTTTTATGTCGCCATAGCGCGCCACCAAAAAACGAACCAGATGCGCGAGATTGTCTTCCGATCCCGCGAGCCAATACTGCATCGTCAAGAAATAGGCGCGCACATCTTGAGCGGTGCCAGGAATGAAGCGCAAAATTTTCGGTACGCGCTTCAACATCTGCAATTGCTTGGCGCCGGCTTTCGCTTTGTCGCCCGCATCATCGCTTTTGCCGCCGCGTAATTTTTTGAGAAGATTTACAACCGCGCCGGTTGGTGCATCCATACGGAATTTACCAAGCTTTGTGAGCTTGATCACTTCGCCCGACGACATGAAAACAACCATCGCGTCACATGCTTCACGTCGCGCTTCTAGTGCAGGCATCACGGCGCGAATATGATCCTCCATAAAGAGCATATTGGCGATGATGATATCGCCGTCTTCGATATCGGCAATGCAAGAAGCAAGAAGAACTGGATCGGACCAATTCGATGCGGCATGAACCGTTACTGCGAGACCAGGTGTTTCTTTCCCTAGAGTCGATGCGACGCGCGCCACCGCGCCGGACACATGATTGTCCAGCGTCAGTATGACGATCCGGAGACCGGATCTATCGGCTGAAATGCGCTTTGGCATCGTAGAGTGTCTCAATCGTAATCAAAGGTACACCGCGTTCAGCGGCGTAACGTTCGGTGTTGCGGCGCGCTTTCCCGCGCACAAAGAAGGGAATCTTGTTGAGTTCTTTTTCCGCGTCAGCCGCCCATCCTGTAATGACGGGTGCTTTTTCGGATGGTGCGGCTTGAACAGTCTCCGGTTCCGCCGCGCGTGGTGCTTGGCCCAGATGTGAGGGCGCAGCACGATCATGAAATTCATGATCATTGCGGAACATCGATAGAAGATGTTCTTCAAGTCCCATCATCAAGGGATGAACCCATGTATCGAAGATCACATTCGCGCCTTCAAAGCCCATTTGCGGTGAATGACGCGCCGGAAAATCTTGCACATGCACCGGCGCTGAAATCACCGCGCAAGGAAGACCCAGACGTTTCGCGATATGGCGTTCCATTTGTGTGCCAAGAATAAGTTCCGGCTGCGCGTCGATGATGGCTTTTTCTACATCGAGATAATCGTCGGTGATGAGCGCTTCTAAACCTAGTGCAGACGCGGCTTCACGCATCGGCCGCGCAAATTCGCGGCTGAAAGTGCCAAGGCCCACAACATCAAAACCGAGCTCCTGTTTCGCAATGCGTGCCGCAGCCAGCGCATGTGTTGCATCACCGAAAATGAAAACCCGTTTGCCAGTAAGATAGGTTGAATCGACCGAAGCGGAATACCAAGGCAAACGGCTTTGGCGATCATTCAGCACTTCATCCGGATTGACGCCGGCAAGTTCTGCAACTTCGCGTATGAAATCGCGCGTCGCGTTGACGCCGATCGGCACAATCGTTGTCATCGGTTGGCCAAGCGTTTTTGCAAGATAGCGCGCTGCAGGTTCTGCGATTTCTGGATAAAGCACGACATTGAACGCCGCTTCACCCAAACGCGCGATGTCTGATGGTCGCGCATCAAGAGGAGCGACTACATTGACAGTGATGCCGAGCGCCCGGAGAAGTCTTTTGATCTCGAGCACATCATCGCGATGGCGAAAGCCTAAAGCGGTAGGGCCAAGAATGTTGCAGCTCTTTGGGTTACGCGCTGCACGATCGCCATCACCACGCGCCAATTCACGCACTATGCGATAGAAAGTTTCCGCCGCGCCCCAATTCTCTTTCTTTTGATAGGAAGGCAATTCCAGAGGAATGACAGGGATCGGCAGAGCGAGTGCTTTAGCAAGACCACCGGGATCATCTTGAATGAGTTCAGCGGTGCATGACGCGCCGACAATCATCGCTTCCGGCATGAAGCGCTCATAAGCATCAAAGCAGGATGTCTTGAAGATTTCGGCTGTATCGCCACCAAGATCGCGCGCTTGGAACGTTGTGTAAGTTACAGGTGGGCGCGCATTGCGCCGCTCGATCATCGTGAAAAGAAGATCGGCATAAGTGTCGCCTTGCGGCGCATGCAGCACATAATGGAGCCCCTTCATCGCAGTCGCGATGCGCATCGCGCCGACATGCGGCGGGCCTTCATAAGTCCAAACGGTTAATTGCATAAAAGTCCCCCGAGTCTGGTGCGACGATCAAGGGGTCGAGAGAATAATCGCGCGAGGTCACCGGCTTGATCATAACCTTGTATGGGTGTGAAGACGAGTTCGATCGACCATTTGGTTGTCATGCCTTCTGCTTCAAGCGGATTGGCAAGACCCAAACCACACACAACAAGATCTGGATCTTCTGCGCGACAGCGATCAAGCTGACGCTCAACATCTTGGCCTTCTGACAGTAATGTGCCGGAGGGAAGGCGGGCGAGATCTTCTGAAAGATGCGCGCGATGCAGATAGGGCGTGCCGACTTCAACAAGACGCATACCAAGCTCTTCGGAAACAAAACGCGCGAGCGGCACTTCCAATTGTGAATCGGGGAAGAAGAATATGCGTTTGCCTTGCAAAGCATCGCGATGTGCGTCCATCGCAATCAAAGCACGACGATGACCGGCTGCCGTGACGCTCGCAAATTTTTCTTCGCTAACGCCGAAACTCTGTGCTGCAGCTTTGAGCCACGCCGTTGTGCCTTCCGCACCAAGCGGGAAGGGCGCTGTGATGCGTTTGGCACCGCGATCTTCCAACACACGCGCGGTATCGCCCAAGAAAGGTTGTGCGAGAAGATATTTCGTCTTGGGGCCGATGATGAGCGGTGCATTCGCCTTTTTTGCCGGAAGAAATGTGACATTTTGAATGCCCATTTCTGAAAAGAGTCGACGGAATTGATCTTCAACAATATCAGCGAGCGCGCCAACAACAATTAAATGTTCGGAAGCATTTTGTGCTTCAGGTTGTGCTTCCGCCGCGAGAGCAGAAAGACATGCGTCTTCGCCTTGCGTGAATGTGGTCTCGATGCCGGAGCCGGAATAATTCAACACGCGCACTCTCGGCATATGGAGTTTTGAAAGTCGTTGCGCAGCGCGTTTCAAATCAAGCTTGATGACTTCGGAAGGGCATGAGCCCACAAGAAAGAGCAGTTCGATATCGGGACGACGTTCAAGCAAACGGCCGACAACGGAATCAAGTTCATCATCAATATCGGCAAGACCCGCAAGATCGCGCTCATCAATAATCGCTGTACCAAAACGCGGTTCGGCAAAAATCATCACGCCTGCGGCAGATTGAATGAGATGCGCGCAGGTGCGTGAGCCGACAACAAGAAAGAACGCGTTTTCGATTTTGCGATGCAGCCACACAATGCTTGTGAGACCGCAGAAGACTTCATGCTGTCCACGTTGCTTTAATGTTTGCTGATCCGTGCAACCAAGCTCACTTCCATTCGGCGAAGGGCGGAAAGGTAAGTTCATATGAGCGCCTCCGCCTGGTGAGAAGCGGGTGCAGAGAGGCGAGCCGCGCGGAGTTTCAAAAGGAACTGCGCCGCATTCACCACATAAGTCGCATAAGCAAAGAGTGTGATGACGAAGAGTGTGCGGTCATCCATCAAACCGAAAATCAATCCGGCCAAATAAAGCGTGTGCAGGGCAATTACGCCGAAGCTCACGACATCTTCCCAGAAGAAAGCGGGCGCGAAGAGATATTGTCCGAAGACATCTTTTTCCCACAGCGCGCCGGTAATCATGATGGTGTAAAGCGCGAGCGTTTTCGCGAGAATAGAGAGATGTGCAGCGAAAATGCCTTCACCCGTTATCAGCGTGCGCATCACGAGCGCGAGACTCACAAGAAAGATTATGAATTGGACAGGCGCGAGGATCCCCTGAACCAGTGTCCATGGTGACGAATCCCGCCTTTGCCGCTGAACTTCCGTGTAAAGCTGCGGCTTAAGTGCCCCGAAATGGTCGGGATCGGTCATCCTGATCCTCCCGAGGGCTCCCACCGGCACCTTTGACCGGCCTGATCCCCCAAAGAAAAAGCTACCCCTTGCCCTCTATAGGTGTCAAGCAATGTTGACGTCTTGATAAAATGACACTTATTATGCTGATCAGGTGGAGGGTGAAAGAAATCTCTGTCCCTGGGAGGCGATCCGCGTTAGACTGTCGCAGGTCGGAGTGGAGAGGCTCGTTACGATTGGCGAGCGTCTCGGTGAAGATGCCGGTAAACGCCGACCCCGTATCTAGTCATTCGGGGCCGGATATCGTGCCCGGTTTCGGGCAGTTTGGGGGTTTTCAGTGTCGACGTCCGATCATACGACGGACAGAGACGGTCAAGCCGCAGGCGGCATGGCCGGTGCTCGGCATGATCCCTTTTCCGACCATGAATTAGGCTATGCGAGCAATTCGGCTGGCTTTACAGCCGTTTCGCCCCCGGGGCTCGATATTCGCGGCCATTTTGGCCAAGAAAGCGCGGCTTTGCCCTTGCGAGGGCTTCTGGCCGAGACGGTCGAGAACGTCATTCTGCCCCGCCTGCTCCTTAATTTTGGTGTGGATACCGATGAAGTCGTCGAGACCATCTCAGCCGGAAAACCACTTAATCGGGACATGATCTCGGGATTCTGCCGCCTAGTTGTGGGCCCGGATAGTCGCGACGCGTTCCGCTTTGTCGAGATTTTGCTCGAGCGCGGCGTGAGCGTTGAAGCCGTTTTGCTCGATTTGATGGCCCCTGCTGCCCGCACGATGGGCGAAATGTGGGAAGCCGATTTATGCAATTTCGTCGATGTGACCGTTGGTTTGGCGCGGGTTCAGCAGATTACGCGGCAAATTCGACCATGGAATAGCGGAAATTTGGACCAAAACAGCCAAAAAGGCGCTGTTCTGCTCGTCGCGACGCCGGGCGAGCAGCACACTTTTGGATTGAAGATTGTTGAGGAAATTTTTCTCCGCGATGGCTGGGACGTCGATTGTGTCATGCGCGCGGGGGCTGAGGAAATTGCCGCCACCGTCGCTGAGAAACCCTATGATATCATGGGCTTGACGCTTGGCGGCCACCGCTTGCTTGAGCCGCTGCGCTCCGCTATCACGCTCGCGCGTTATCATTCTCTCAATCGGTCGATCAAAGTGGTGATTGGCGGTGTTGGACTCGCCGATTATCCGAATTTGAAGACCCTTGTGGACGCGGATGCCTGCGTGGCGGATGTCAATGATGCCGTAAACCTGGCCAATTCTTGGGTCAGAAAGTCTGCCATAAGTTAGTTGTGTTGAGTCCGTGAACCAGAACCAGGCCATACAAAAGGGATCTGCGCCGCTCACCGGCCAAGGGATCGGTGCGTTGTCCGCCCATCTCGAAGCGGTTGATCCGTCAGTTGCCGCCTCGGTGCTCTCTGCCGCTGGTGATATTGTGTTCATTATCAATGCTGATGGCATGATCACCGATGGTGTGTTTGCCTCGGGTGATTTGCCTTCTGATTTTTTCATTGGTTGGCCTGGCAAAGCATTGATCGATACGGTCACGGTTGAGAGCCGCCCTAAAGTTACAGAGATGTTGAAGGATGTTGTGACGGGCCAACCGCCGCGGTGGCGTCAGCTCAATCATCCTTTGAAAGCGGGCGAGGATCTTCCGGTTCGCTATAAATTGATCCGCGCGGGTCGCGATGGGCATGCGGTCGCTGTTGGTCGCGATATGCGTATGGTTGCTTCGATGCAGCAGCGGCTTGTCTCAGCGGAATTGTCGATAGAGCAAGATTATGCGCGTTTGCGTCATGTCGAGACGCGCTATCGTTTATTGATGCAAGTCGCGACTGAAGCGCTGATTGTTGTTGATGGTCGCTCGGGCCGCGTTGTTGAAGCCAATCCTGCAGCGGCCAATTTGCTCAATAAACCATTGCGTCGTTTGGCAGGCTCCACCTTCACAGATGCGTTCTCCGGCGCTGATCTTGATAAAGTTTCAGCGATGTTGGCGTCGCTGCGTTCGGTGGGTCGTGTTGATGATGTTGCGCTTTCACTTGGCGGTGAACAACAAGCCGTGACAAGCGCGACGGTGTTCCGCGAAAACAATGCGGTGCTTTATATGTTCCGTTTGTTTCCGCTTGCTGTTGGCGCGCGTGGTGTTGTTGTGCCACGCACGCAATCACAAGCAATGGCTGCCATTCAAGCCATGCCCGATGCCTTTGTGTTGACGGATTTGGATCGTCGTATCATCGCAACCAATGCGGCTTTTCTTGAAATCATTCAGCTTGGCACGGAAGAGCAGGCGCGTGGTGAGCCGCTTGATCGTTGGTTGGGCCGTGTCGGTGTTGATGCCGGACTTCTATATTCAAGCGTGATTGAACATAAAATCATTCGACAATTCTCAACCGTATTGCGTGGTCAATTCGGCACGGTTGAAGATGTCGAAGTCTCGGGCGTGGCGTTGAAAGATTCTGAGCCTCCGGTAATCGGCTTCACGATCCGTCGTATCGCGCGGCGGGCGGCAACCGATGATCCGGGCAAGCGCAGCCTCTTGCGGTCGGTCGATGAGATGACCAAGCTCGTTGGCAAAGTGCCGCTCAAAGACCTCGTTCGCGAGACGACCGATATCATTGAGCGTCTCTGCATCGAGGCGGCGCTTCAGCTTAATGATAATAACCGCGCGAGCTCGGCCGATATGCTGGGGCTTAGCCGGCAGAGCCTCTATGTGAAGCTCCATCGCCACGGCATTGAGGAAAAGGGCGGTCCGGAAAAGGACTGATCTGATCGTCAGCTTCAATTGACATAAAAAACTGTCAGGCATACCGTTATGTCATGGCGAATTCGGTCTCAACGCGCTCGACCCTCGCGCTGCCGGCGCCGTCGGCCATTCTTGAACTTTTGAAGCCGATCACGTGGTTTGCGCCGATGTGGGCCTTTGGCTGCGGTGTTGTTTCCTCTGGCGTGTCGGTTCTCGATCATCTTGCCTTGTTGTTTTTAGGCATCGGTTTGTCGGGTCCGCTCGTCTGCGGGACGAGTCAGGCGGTGAATGACTGGTATGATCGTCATGTCGACGCGCTTAATGAGCCGAACCGCCCAATTCCCTCCGGCCGCATCCCCGGTCGATGGGGACTTTTTATTGGTATTATCTGGAGCGGTTTGTCGCTCGTCGTTGCAGCACTTCTCGGTGAAGCGGTGTTCTGGGCTGCGGTCTTTGGACTCGCAGCCGCATGGGCCTATAGCGCGCCACCCATTCGCTTGAAGAGCAATGGCTGGTGGGGCAATGCCGCTGTCGGTCTTTGCTATGAAGGCCTGCCGTGGTTCACCGGTGCTGCGGCATTGCAAGGCGGTGTGCCAACACTCCCCATTCTTTTGCTCGCGTTGCTCTATAGCATCGGCGCGCATGGCATCATGACGCTCAATGATTTCAAATCGGTCGAAGGTGATCTCAAAATGGGGATTGCCTCATTGCCTGCGCAACTAGGTGTTGATCGCGCCGCGCGCTTAGCCTGCGCCGTGATGGCGATCCCACAACTCATTGTCATCGCTTTGCTCTTTCAATGGGAGAGCCCGTTCCACGCGCTTGGTGTTGTCGCGCTTTTGATTGCGCAAGCGTTTCTCATGCGGCGTCTCTTGAAAGATCCGAAAGGGCAAGCGGCTTTTTACAACGCCACAGGCACAACGCTTTATGTGCTTGGCATGTTGGTTTCGGCTTTTGCCGTGCATGGCATGGCGGGAGGATAGGATGACCGAAAAATATTTAAGCTGGTTCGGCATTGTGCGTTTGGGTCTTGTTCAGGCGGCTCTTGGGGGAATCGTTGTTCTCACCACCTCAACCATCAATCGTTTGATGATTGTTGAGCTGGCTTTGCCAGCTCTTGTGCCGGGCCTTCTTGTGACATGGCACTATGCCTTGCAGATTTTAAGACCAAGATGGGGATACGGATCTGATCGTGGTGCGCGCCGTACGCCATGGATCATTGGCGGTATGTTTGTTTTGGCTGTCGGCGGTGTTTTAGCAGCGGCTTCTGTTGGGCTTACCGCTTCTTCAACCATACTCGGTTTAAGCGTCGCTTTTATTGCTTTTACGCTAATCGGCATCGGCGTTGGCGCTTCAGGAACATCCTTGTTGATTTTCTTAGCAAGTCATGTCGAACGCGAGCGACGCGCGGCAGCAGCCACCATTGTGTGGATCATGATGATTGTCGGATTCATTCTTACATCCGCTTTTGTCGGCCATTCCCTCGATCCGTTCACACCACTTCGTCTCGTTACGCTCGCATCGACAATTTGCGCCTTTGCATTTTTGATTTCGCTTGTTGCGCTTTATCGTCTTGAGCCACAGCAAAAACAAACATCACACACTCAATCGAATAGTGAAGCGACAAAGCTGGACTTTCGTGAAGCCTTCGCGCATGTGTGGCGTATGGCTGATGCGCGCCGCTTTTCCATTTTTGTTTTCATCTCCATGCTCGCTTACAGTGCGCAGGATCTCATTCTTGAACCCTTTGCCGCACTTCGTTTTGGTTTAACGCCCGGACAAACAGCGTCTCTTTCCGGCACACAAAATGGTGGTGTTCTGTTCGGAATGATTTTGGTTGGTGTTCTTGCGACCGTGTTTAATCGCTATCGCTTTATGGAATTGCGCAACTGGGTCATGCTTGGATGTTTTGGTTCCTCTTTGGCTTTGATCGGTCTTGTTGTTGCTGCACGGATGGGGCCGCCTTGGCCGATTTCTGCATCGGTCTTTGCGCTTGGGTTCGCGAATGGCGTTTATGCCGTCGCAGCCATCGGCTCGATGTTTACATCCGCTCGTGCGGAAGGCTCAGAGCATGAAGGGCTTCGCATGGGCCTCTTTGGCGCCGCGCAAGCCGTGGCCTTTGGGTTAGGCGGTGTTGCGGGAACAGGTCTTTCCGATTTATTCCGCATCTTTATGGATGCGCCTGAAATCGCTTATGCATCCGTTTTCGCTATTGAAGCGCTTCTATTTGTTGTCGCGGCGTGGCTGGCCACATCAATTGGTCGCAACAGCGCGCATTTAGAAAATCAAAATCCGCTTGTGCTTGCAGCTGGGCATGAGATTGGCGTTGAGGGAGGTTGAGATGACCATGAGCAATCAATGCGCTTCGGACCATTTTGATGTGGTTGTGATTGGCGGTGGCCCATCGGGTGCAACAGCGGCTGATGATCTCGCGCGTGCCGGAAGAAAAGTTGCTTTGCTTGATCGCGCAGGACGCATCAAACCTTGTGGCGGTGCGATCCCACCGCGTCTCATTCGTGATTTTTCAATTCCTGATGAATTGATCGTCGCGCGTGTTGATTGCGCGCGAATCGTTTCGCCCTCAGGTCGTCATGTCGATATGCCGGTTGATGGTTCCTATGTCGGCATGGTCGATCGCGACGAATTTGATGAATGGCTGCGTGAACGTGCTGCTTCATCGGGTGCGCATCGTTTCACGGGAACCTATGAGCGCTTTGAACGCGAAGGCGATGGCACGCCGCGGATCATCTATAAAAATGCGGATGGTAAAGAAGCGTCGATTGTTGCGCGGCTTGTGATTGGTGCCGATGGTGCTTTGTCGAAAGTCGCGCGCGATACAATTCGCGGCGGTGATCGTATGTCTTATGTCTTTGCCTATCATGAAATTGTGAAAGCGCCTGAGACGCAAGATGTCGATTATGCACCGGCGCGCTGCGATGTTTATTATCGTGGAACTCTGTCACCCGATTTTTATGCATGGGTTTTTCCGCATGGCAAAACCATGAGTATTGGCACGGGTAGTGCGAATAAAGGATTCTCTCTGAAAGGATCAGTTGCGGAATTGCGTCGTGATGCGGGTTTCGCTTCGCTCGAAACCATTCGTAAAGAAGGCGCACCAATTCCGTTAAAGCCGTTGAAGCGGTGGGATAATGGTCGCGATGTGTTGCTTGCTGGTGATGCCGCGGGTGTTGTTGCGCCAGCATCAGGCGAGGGGATTTATTATGCGATGCTTGGCGGACGATTGGCCGCTGAAGCGGTTGAAGCCTGTCTTGTCACCAATGATGCGCGTGCGCTTCAATTGGCGCGTAAGAAATTCATGAAGGATCATGGCCGCGTCTTTTTCATCCTCGGGATCATGCAACGTTTCTGGTATCGGACGGATGGATTGCGTGAGCGTTTCGTGTCGATGTGTGCTGACAAAGATGTGCAGCGTCTTACGTGGCAGGCTTACACGGAAAAGAAACTCGTTCGTGCCGATCCGCTCGCGCATGTGAAGATCTTCTTCAAAGACATGGCGCATCTTCTCGGGCTCGTGAAACCGGCATGATTGATTTTGAACCTGGCTTTTTGTCGGCGCTTGCGGGTTCGGCAGCGGCGTCGATTGTTATTGCGGGTGCGGGCGGTTTCCTAACGGATACGGGGCCTTGGTACCGCTCCATGAAATTTCCTGAATGGAAGCCGCCGGATTGGGCTTTTGGACCGATTTGGACTTTGGTTCTTGTCTTAGCCACTTTGGGCGCCGCCAAAGGCCTTCAGGCTGCGCCGGATGATCAGACCTATTGGCTCTCTGTCGCGGTGCTTGGCATTAATGCTGGTTTGAATATTCTCTGGAACGCGATTTTCTTTGCGCTTCGTCGCCCCGATTGGGCCTTTGTCGAGGTGGTGATTTTCTGGCTCTCGATAGTGGCCGTGATCCTCGTGATTGGCAGCCATGCTCCTTACGCGGCACTTTATTTTTTGCCCTATCTTTTTTGGGTCGGGATCGCGAGCCTTTTGAATTGGAAAATTGTGCTTCTCAATCGTCCCTTTGGAGCGATGCAGCATGATTGAGGACTTTGTGGCGAGCGGTCACGCGGCCGATCTTATTCTCGTAGTTATGGCGCTTGAGGCGATTTTCTTGGGGTTTTACCTCAAGAAACGCGGACTTTCTCGCTATATTCTTGGTTTTTGGGCAGCGCTTGCCGCTGGGGCCGCTTTGGTCTTGGCGTTAAGGACCGCACTCACGGGCGGCGGTTTGATGGTGATTGTGGTGTGTATGGGCCTAAGCTTTGTCGCCCATCTGATCGAGTTGGCGCTTAAGATTGTTTCCGTGCTAACTAATCCGGACTATGAGGGGCGCGCGTAAGGTGTTGCGGTTTGACATTCAGGCCGACTGCAGGAAGGAAATCGCGCATATCCAGAATTCTGACCATTTCGTCACTCGCCGCCATGGTAATGGCCGCCACGCAGGCCCTTGCGGATGGCGATGCCGCCGCTGGCGAAAAAGTCTTCATCAAATGCAAAGCCTGCCACGAGAACGAGCAGGGTTTGAACAAAATTGGCCCGACGCTGAAGGGTATCGTTGGCCGCAAGAGCGCTTCGGTGGAAGGCTATGCCTATTCCGACGGCGCGAAGGCGAAGGCTGCCGGAGGTCTCGTTTGGGACGAAGCGACGCTCGCCGCTTATCTCCCCGATCCGAGGGCCTATATGCCGGGCACCAAAATGGCGTTTGCTGGTTTGAAGAACCCGCGAGCGGTGGCCCACGTCATCGCCTATCTCACGACCAAGCCGTAATCGGCATTTTTGAATTTACTTCATGCGGCGCTTCATTCAGAGGTGCCGCATGAGTGATATCGAACAACGCAAACGCGACCATATTAAAATCGTGTTGTCGGGTGCGGCCCGTCACAGCGCTTCTGCCGGCTTTGACGGCATCGCCTTCGAGCACAATGCGCTTCCCGAATTATCATTTAACGACATCGACCTTTCGACGCGGTTTCTCGGCAAGACCTTGAAGCTTCCTTATCTCGCATCATCCATGACCGGTGGTCCCGCTGATTCTGATCGTATCAATCTTTCGCTTGCGGAGGCCGCTGAACAATGCGGCTTTGCGATGGGTGTGGGGTCACAACGCATCGCGCTTGCGGGTGGCAAATCGCATGGGCTTGATCGGCGCTTGCGTGATCATGCACCGACAATTCCGATTTATGCCAATCTTGGTGCTGTGCAGCTTGTGAATGGTATGGGGATTGATCATGCGCGGCGAGCCGTTGAAGAGATTGGAGCCGATGCTCTGATCTTGCATCTCAATCCCATCCAAGAAGTCTTACAAAAAGATGGTGATCATGATTGGCGGGGCGTTACCAAAGCGATTGCCGATCTTGTCTCGAAATTTTCTGCGCCGGTGATTGTCAAAGAAGTGGGTTTTGGCATTTCGGTCGATGTTGCGCGGCGTCTGCTTGAATGCGGTGTCGCAGCGATTGATGTTGCGGGCGCCGGTGGCACAAGTTGGGCCGCTGTTGAGGGGCGTCGCGCGCCTGATCAACCGACGTATGATCTTGGTGAACTCTTTCGTGACTGGGGTATTCCCACCGTTGAGTGTCTTGCCTCATTGCGGGGACGCTTTCTGGATCTGCCTTTGATTGCATCAGGTGGTGTGCGTCACAGTCTTGATGCGGCAAAAGCGATTCGTCTCGGCGCTGATCTTGTTGGCCAAGCGGCGGCGTTGCTCGCGCCCGCGATGCAGGGGACCGAAGCCGTGATTGAGCATGTTGAATTTTTCGCCCGCGCATTGCGCTTGGCGTGTTTCGCGACGGGTTCGAAAGATCTCCGCGCGTTGCGGAAAGCCGCGTTGCGGTAGACCAGTCGATTAAGCCGTAATTGCGAGTAGTAAGAAGTGTTTCGCGTAGCGAACAAAATGATACTGTGAATCATTTTGAACGACGAACAAAGCAATCAAGTTGGAGATTTAGTAAAAGTCGCCATGGAGACGTTGCGCTCTAATAATGAGCATTATCTGGATTGCTTTGCTACCTCTCAAAATGACGATTGGACGCTACTCATAATCACGGTGTAATTTCGTAAACTGAAAGCGCCAAAACTTGCTCGACCATAAAGCCCCAATAAAAAAAGCCGGAGCGAAAGCTCCGGCTTAAGTCGCCTGGGTGGAACAACCGCTCAGGGATTGGGTTGACGCAACTCCTCATAGTCTTTGACCATGGCAGCACCATAAAGAGGTTTATAGACGCCTTGGTGGCAGGTTGCGCAATTGACTTTCGCTACATCTCCTAAAGGCCCAAGTCGGTTTTTCGGAAAGACCTCTTGGAGTGAAGTGATATAAGTTTCATTCACTTCGCTGACCATACGGATGCCATGCCATGCGGTCACACGTTGCGGACGGCTTTCAGCCCATGACGCGAATTGTCTTGAGTTGTGGCAATATGTGCAATTAACACCAAGTGCGGTTGAGAAATGCATCATCAGTGCAAAAGTAGTTTCTGTGTCATGGATCGAGGCGTTGGTTGTGCCTTCAGGCAAAGCCGTTGTGGCATTCACGCGGATATTGGCGTCTTTTGCTAAGAGTGGCGTGAAGGGGTCGTAAGTCAAAGAAGTTGTACCGACGACTTTCGACGCGAGGTTCTGGCCTTGGCGGCTCGATGCCATACCGGCCGCTTGCGGCGAACCTTCATTCTTAAACCAGATATTCGCCGGAACCGGATTGCCACGATGGCAGGTGTAACAGGTAACACCGGTCTGTTCGACATGAGAAGTCCACTTCGTATTAATTTCGCGTGTCATTTGCAACATGCGACGAGCCACAACCTTCGTATAAAGACTATCATCTGCCCAATTAACATTACCTTGATCGTCGGCTTTATGGCAGTAAAGACACCCTTGCTCGGGTGCAACCCAAGTTGTGATTGCACCCATTAAGCGATTGAATTCATTAACATCAAGTTCGCCAAGCACTTGAATATTTTTCCATTCCTCGTTGTCTTTCGCTTTTACGCCGGAGACTTCTGCCGGCGGATCTGCTTCAGGGGCGACATTCGCTTTTTGAAGTTTTGCCTCCATCCGAGGATTGTTGATTTCCACCATACCGACGCCACGTGGACCGATCTGGTTTGAAGCCATCGGCGGCCGCTCCCATGAGAGCATCATCGCGATGGTGAGTAGGGTGCCCGCAATGATGCCGATAAATGCGAGTGCATATTTCATAACGTTGCTCTCCCCTTTACTGGCCTTTAATAGCGGGGTCGAGAACCGGCGCCCACATATCGTAAGCGTAGGTCGGTGCCACACCGTGTTTAACGGCCCAAAGATACCAATTATCGACAACGGTGCCAGTCAGAAGAATGCCGATGCCACCCGCGAGCGGGCAGAGCACAGCAAACCACCAGGCCCAACGATGGATCGATTCCATCGTCGCGTTAAAACCCATTGTCCAGCGCCAGAACAAAGCGTCACGCTCTGCAGCCGTGCCACGATCAAGGATCTGCTCAATTTCGCGATCGCCGCCTAAATGAGTTGTCGCTAGGATTGTTCCTGCATGCATTGCAAAGAGCAAAGCAGAGCCGTAGAGGAACGCGATTGAGATCATGTGGAAGGGGTTGTAGAAAAGATTACCGTAGCGGATTGAAAATGCTGTCGTCCAATCAAGATGCGGAAAAATACCAAAAGGAACCGCTTCCGAGAAATTGCCCATCAGCACCGGCCGTATGAAACCGAGAACGAGATAAAGCCAAATCGCAGCAGCAAATGCCCAGGCAACGTGAGTTCCCAGGCCTAGAGCGCGTGCGCGGCGATAGGTACGAACCCACCACAACAAAATGCTTGTTGTCAGAAAGAAACCGGCAAGCAACCACCAGCCGCCTTCGTTCATGGGCGGTAAACTCAAGCCATACTTTGCTGGGGGCGGTTCTAGCGAAAGCCAGAAGAGCTGACGAATAAATTGAACCGGATCCCAATTCACCGACGCCCACATATTGAGGCCGATGATTTCGAAAGCGATTAAGCCGCAAATTAGTGAGATCGTACCGAGCCAACCGAGATAGATCGGACCTATTTGCGCGTTACCAATCAA
Source organism: Alphaproteobacteria bacterium (assembly GCA_016870035.1). Lineage (GTDB taxonomy): Bacteria > Pseudomonadota > Alphaproteobacteria > Rhizobiales > Beijerinckiaceae > CAIUPE01. The sequence goes on along the minus strand of VGCJ01000007.1, from coordinate 22,524 downwards.
ACCGAGGATACGGTTGATGGATGGCGTGCCCTGACGCTCGAACATGCCCGTCTCGTTCATAGGCACGCCCATATCAGCCGGGCCATGGACCTGAACGCGGGTATAGAGGTTTTGATATTGTATCATTTTACTGTCTCCACCACTCAGCTCCAAATCGGAAGGTCAAGCCACCAATTCCACCATTCCGGCCAACCGCGTGTCCAGAAGGGTCCACTAATGACAATACAGATCGCGCTCCAGAATACGGCGGCTATAGCGAGGAAGAAACCCAAGCGATGGATACCCAGTGTACCGATGGAGTAACCAATCGTATCGCGGAAAAACGTGTCTTCATGCTCAGGTGTTTTAACCGCTTGGCCTTTCGGCGGGTTTGTAGCGGAAAGAACGAGACCGCCATGCAAGGCGAGCGCAAGAGTTGTTGTGAAAAACAAAGACACCGCAATCATATGTGCGGGATTATAATGGAAGTGAAGATATTGGTAGCCAACATTCGACACCCAATCTAGATGCGAGATGATCCCGTAAGGAAAGCCGTGTCCCCATGCGCCCAGAAGAAGCGGTCGAATAATTACCAATGTCACATAAGCGAGAATAGCAAAGCCAAAAGCTACAGGCACATGATAGCCTATGCCGAGCTTGCGGCAGATTTCCACTTCACGCAGCGCCCAAGAAACAAAGGCACCAGTCGCGCAAATTGTGATGATCTGCCAGAAACCACCTTCTTTCAAAGGGGCGAGGGCGAGACCATATTTGAGATCCGGCGGAGCAATATTGATCTGCCAGATATTCCATGTCGGACCTTGTGAGGCCGCATAAATGATTAGGGCGGTTCCTAGCGTTGCGAATAACATAGTCAACACGCCAAAGAAGCCTACGTAAAAGGGACCTACCCAAAAATCGAACAGGTCACCACCGATTAAGGTACCGCCGCGGACGCGATACTTTTTTTCGAAGCTCAGCATTGCCATCCCGGAATCTCCGTCTCGGCCGTCGCCGTTGCGATGGGAAGAAAAACAAATGAGGTTAGAAGTGGACGGAACAGACGCTTAAAGCGTACCGTCCCGTCCACGATTGTGTGAAAGGATTGGAGTTAGCCAATCATTTCGGTCACAGCCACATCCAAAGCTGCGGTCTTCCCTTCGATCCAATTGTACTTATTCGTTGAGAGAAGAATGAAGTGGATGAGTAGAGCAAGAACAGCGAGAAAAACCGTCAGCGCCACAAGCGTTCTGCGGGGATCAAACACCAGCCATATACGCCACATGTAAAAATCCTCCCTTAGAACCAAGGCCGCCATTGCCAAACAAGGAAGTGAGCGATGATCGCCACGACCGTATAGGCAATGAAGCCGGACATGAACATACCGTGGAATTCCTTGGCTTCCACCTCGCTTAGTCCGCTCGAATTGAGCGGGTTCTTATGATCAGCCATTTCTGTATCTCCGGCTGAGGGCCCATTTCTGGAACCCGTTACCGCGACAACCCTCGCGGCGCAGGCCACCTTGGATTTCTTGCGAAATCTTTTGGTGGGTATTCATCTTTGCCTTGCGACAAAGACGAATGCGTGGACGTTCACCTCACATGAAGGCGAACGGAATCGAATTCAGTGTCGCGATGCGTGCGACTTTGAAGATGGATTTCCCTTCATCGCGTGCACTAACCGACCAACGCGAAGCGCGGGGTAAGAGGCGCGAGAACGCGACAGCGATAAGAAAGATCGGATAGACCGCATAAAACACAAGATTATATTCAAGACGTGTTTGGTTTTTATCGGCTCTGGTCATCGACATGATCAGGCTCCTTCCTGTCCCATGAGAAATCGTAATTGATGCGAGAAAGAGTTGATCATCAGGCGAACTCCTTCCGCGCTTTTTGAACATCTTCGATGCCTACGCGTCCGCTTTGGCTCTTGCGGGCGAGGCGTTCTGCACCATCACGCAATCTCTTTGCGGCCGAGATGCGAATAAGAACGGGTTCTTTTTCAACAATCGCTTCGAGCGCTTGATGCGCTTCATCATCCCAAACGAGATCGTCGCGATCTTTCACCGGTGTCGCTTCAACACGATCCATATCCGTGCCAAGCGGTAAGATGTTAAAGAGCGCGTTAAAGAGCGCGTTGCAAATTTCCTGAATGAGATAGGTCGCGCCCGAATAGCCCATAAAAGGCGTACCCGTATGACGACGAATGATCGCGCCGGGGAATGAAGCGGGAATATAGACACCGCGTCCACCCGCTTCCGCGAGATACATATTCTCGTTGTAGCTGCCGAAGATCACCAGCGGCGCTTTTTCTTTCACAAGCTGCCGGATCGTTTCATTATCGGTTTTGCCACCGGCTTTGCGCGGAATAGCAAAAGCACAGGGCAAGCCCATTTCCTCTTCAAGGAAATGTTTGAGGCCGCGCGTATAAGTTTCATTCGCCACAACCGCGAAACTTGCAGTGCCGAAGAAATCCTGTGTCACAGAACGCCACAAATCCCAAAGCGGCTTGATAGTTGTGTGCTTTTCGCGCTCGATAAAGGGTTCTGGATCAAGACCCAAGATCTCACCAAGCGCGCGTAAGAATTTTGTTGTCGAGTGCAGACCAATTGGCGCTTGCAACCAGGGACGATCAAGCTTCTCGCAAAGCTTCGAACCGAATTCGCGATAGAGATTGATATTGGCTTCGGCATTTGTGAGTTTCGTCACATCAGCCAAATGGCTGCCGAGGGGGAAGGTCATATTCACTTCCGCACCGATGCCTTCAACAAGACGACGGATCTCGGCAAGGTCGGAAGGCGAATTGAACGTGCCATAGATCGTGCCAATCAAATTGACACGTGGCTTTTCACCTTCTTTGCGCTTTGGGGCAGGAGGAACAGCTTTTTTCTTTGCGCCGAATTCTGTCCAGAGCCACACAAGCGCGCGATCCGCACTCTGCCATTGATCTTCATCGATGGTGCGGGGAAGAAAACGTTGAATGCCTGTGCCTTGCGGTGTCACACCGCCGCCAATCATCTCGGCAATTGAACCCGTCACAACAACGCTCGGCAAACCGGGATCAAGCGTCTTATGCGCGCGTTTCATAGCTGCTTCGGTGCCGTGCTGGCCAAGTTCTTCTTCACCAAGACCGGTCACAACAATCGGCAATTCATGCGGCGGTAAAGCATCTGTGTAATGTAACACCGATGTCACCGGCAGATTTTCGCAACCCACAGGACCATCAATGATCACCTGCAAGCCTTTGATGGCGGTGAACACATAGACGGAGCCCCAATAGCCGCCGGCACGATCATGATCGAGAACCAGCATTATGCAGTCCTCCCGATCTTTGATGCGTGAATGAAATGCGGAGCCATCATGTCGCGGTCGACTCCTCCGCTTTGGCGCGTGCTGCGAGCATCGCCTGATATTTCGCGCGGAATTCCGGATGATCGCGCGGCACATCTTCCCACACACCGGCATTCGGTCCACGACCAACGCCGTCGAAAAATTCACTCATGCGATCAAAGCGCGCCTTGTTGCCGATCGCTGCATTTATGACCTCAGCAAGCGAGCCCGCGCCTGCAGGACCCATCAAAGGCCGCGCTGAAATCAAATTAGTGAAATAGAGTGACGGAATGGAAAGCTCTTTCGCTTTCTGCACGACAGGCGTTGTGCCAATCGCAAGATTTGGCTTGAAATGAAGAACGGCGGCGACGTCATCTTCGAGTGACGCGCGATAATTGATTGCGACACCGCGTGATTCGAGCCAATCACGATCCGCATCAGACCATTGCGTCTTCGGGCACGCAGTGCCGACATAAGGCACATCCGCACCGCTCTCGACAAGCAGACGCGCAACAAGCAATTCTGAACCTTCATAGCCTGAAACGGTCATGCGGCCTTTGATGGGCTTTGCTGAAAGCGCGCCACGAATGGCAGGAAGAATGGCATTCTGTGTAGCTGCGATTTTTTCAGATGAAACACCGGCAACCTGTCCAATCGCAGAGAGCCATTCGGCGGTACCATCGTGACCCACGGGAGCGGAGCCCACAACTTTGCGACCAGCTGTTTCAAATTCGCGAATTGAAGCTGTATAAAATGGATGGATGGCGGCCACTGCAGCACAATCAAATGCGGCAAAGAGTTCGCGCCATTCACGCACCGGTACTACGGGACCCACAGCCAAACCCATCGGCTCAAGCAAACGACCGATCGCGACGGGATCAGCCGGAAACATTTCACCGATTAAGGTGATGGTTGGTAACTTTGTTTTGCCTGAGCGCGGTGCGGCAACTGGGCCCTGACGAATTTCATTCGCCGCATATTTCAGCATTGCACCAGAAAGAATGTCTTTCGCTTCAGCATGTGTAGGCACGCCAAAGCCGGGTACATCGATGCCAATGATGCGCACACCATTGATCTCTTTAGGCAGAAGCTGCAGCGGCACACCGGAAGCGGTCGGCACACAGAGATTGGTGATGACGATGGTGTCATAATGCTCGGGATCAGCGAGTTTGAAGACTGCATCGCGGATGTCTTCAAAAAGTTTGCCCGTTACAAGCGTTTCCGAATTAAACGGCACATAGCCGACGCTACGGCGTGCACCATAAAAATGCGATGTGAAGGTCAACCCATAAACGCAGCAGGCGGAGCCTGAGAGAATGGTGGCCGTGCGGCGCATACGCAAACCGACACGCAGCGAACCAAAGGCCGGGCACATGCTTTGCGGTTGATCATGCGGACCAAGCGGATAATCTTCCGCATAGCGATTGAGAATTTCACTCTTGCCTGCTGAGGCCGCGGCTTTTTGCAATTCTTCCTTACCACCATGACAAGACAGGTCCGCAAGCGCGGACGCAGCAGATGTATCTTCCGCACTCGTCTTTCCGTCTATCATGGGTTTATTGGTCATGCGCGTCACACCGTGTCGTAAACAACTTCGAGGGACGTGTGTGTTTGCGCGATGCCGCCACGCATATCTTCCTGAGAGGCAGGCACGAGAACAACGTCACGTCCAACCGTATCGCCTGCGAAGAGCCCCAAGAGGCCATCTTGATCAAGCGGTGTGGGCCTTACTGGCGGCGCGCTTACAACATTGTCAGCAAGCGCTTCGAACAATGAGGCCCATTCACCACCGGGGCGACCAATGATTTCATAATTCGCACTCTTCCTACGAATGTCTTCATTCTGCGGAATGGCAGAGAGAACCGGAATGCCAACAGCTTCCGCAAAGGCGTGGGCTTCACCTGTGCCATCATCTTTGTTGATGACGATACCAGCGACGCCAACATTGCCGCCAAGCTTGCGGAAATATTCAACCGCAGAGCACACATTATTAGCGACATAAAGTGATTGAAGATCATTTGATCCGACGATGATCACCTTCTGACACATGTCACGTGCGATCGGCAGACCAAAGCCGCCGCACACAACGTCGCCCAAGAAATCGAGCAACACATAATCGAAACCCCATTCATGGAAGCCGAGCTTTTCCAAAAGCTCGAAACCATGAATGATCCCGCGTCCGCCGCAGCCGCGACCAACTTCCGGACCACCAAGTTCCATCGCGAAAACACCATCACGCTTGAAGCACACGTCACCGATGGTGACTTCATCGCCAGCGAGTTTTTTCTTCGCGCTTGTTTCAATTATAGTTGGGCAGGCGCGACCACCGAAGAGCAGCGATGTTGTATCGCTTTTCGGATCGCAACCGATGAGCAAAACGCGTTTGCCCATTTGCGCCATCATGTAAGAAAGATTGGCAAGTGTGAAACTTTTGCCAATGCCGCCTTTGCCGTAAATGGCTATGACCTGCGTTTCTTTTTTCACTTCGCCTGTATGAACCGGATCAGGTTCGATCGCCGCTTCGGAGCGAAGGCCTGATTTCAAGGCGTGATTGATTTCAATCGCCGTCATGCAGCATCTCTCCAGTCAAGAATCATTTTGAGACAAGTGGGATCGGTAAAGGCCGTGCGATAAGCGTCTGGCGCTTCATGAGGTTTCGCGTGATTGGTCACGAGTCCTTCAAGCGAAAGCTTGCCGGACATGATTAAATCCATCACCGCATCAATATCAGCGTGCGCCCATTCGGCGGCGATGCGGAAGCGCGCTTCACGCATAAACGCAGGCGGGAATGTGAATGATAAAGGTGTTTCATAAAAACCGGCGAGTGTGATTTCACCGCGCTTTGCCAAGCGACCGATTAATGTATCAAGCAATGATGCATCACCGCTCGCATCGCAGATTGCATGATAATCACGACGCGGATCATCAGCCGGATCAACAACCTTATAACCGAGCGCACCGTCACGACGTGTGGCATTCTTTTCCCATACAAGCGGCGCATCTGCACCAAGCGCTGCAGCAATGCGTGCGATCAAACGACCGACAATGCCGTGACCAATGATGAGTTCCGGAATGGTTGCGCCTTCACCAGCGATTGCATGATAGGCAGTGGCGGCAAGCGCAATCAAAACACCGCGATCATCAAACTGCTGATCGAGTTTCACAACACGCGCGGCAGGAACAATCAAATGTTTGGCAGCGCCACCAAAAAGCCCGCGCACATCTTGATAACAATTGGCACCGGGAACAAAAACGCGATCGCCTTCTGAAAGGCCGACACCCTTCGGTGCTTTGGTGACGCGACCAACGGTTTCGTAACCGGGAACAAGCGGATAAGCGAGGCCGGGGAAGGGGGGCATTTTGCCGGACCAGAGCAGTTTCTCGGTGCCGGAGCTGATTCCACTCCATTCGACGTCGACCTGAATCGCATCGGGACCGCCGCTCGTGAGTGCGACAGTGCGAAGAGCCAGATCTCCCGGTCGTTCTAGGACGATGGCTTGGGTTTCCATCATTTTCCCCCCGACAGACTAAGGCCCGATGGAGCCTCTCGCACCTGTCTGAACTGTCATTTTACTATGACACAATTAAACGTCAATAGAACATGACATATGATGCCCACCTAATGTTCAAGCACCATGACATAGGTGATGAGGGGCATGCGGCTGATAGGCGACGAGATCCGGGTAAAGCCCGCTTTGCGGCCCAACTGGGCGATTTCGTCGGCGTTTCGGGTCTTTCCTTGGCCCATTGCAGCGAAATAGAGCCCGAAATAGGCATCCGCGATGGGGGCACTGTCAGGCGCGCCTGACAGAGGCTCGGCCAGAATGAGCCTACCTTTGGGGGGAAGCGTTTTCCGGATTCCCGTTAAAATGATGAGCGCCGAGTCGTCGTCATGGTCGTGGAGGACGCGGATCAGAGTCGCAACATCCGCCCCGGTGGGCAGCGGATCTGTCAGAAATGATCCGGGGGCGATCTGAGCGCGACCAGAAATACCATGTTTTTCAAAACTCTCCTGGGCAATCTCGGTCACAGCGGGCAGATCAAACAGTGTGAAATGAAGATGGGGATAACGCGCCGCCGCCGCTGCGATGAATGTCCCATTGCTCCCGCCAACATCGATCACATGGCTTGCGTTCGAGAAGTCGTGGAGCGCCAGAATTTCCCGTGCAACCGCCTTTTGGGAGGCAGCCATCAATTCAGTGTATTCGGCAACCGCCCTGCGGCTGGCGGGTGTCCTTTCACCGTCCCCGACATAAGCCCAATAGCGCGAAAGTGCGGTCTCGTGCCCGCCCCGGACCAAGCCCACGGGATCCAGCAAATCCTCATAAAGAAGTGCGTGGTGGCGGATGAACCCCGCGATATAGGGGTTGCCGCGCAAGGCGGCGCCGTGGATGCCGAGATCATATGTGCCCGTGCTGGTTCGCTCCAAAAGATCGAGGGAAACTGCCGCTTTTAGCAGTCTTTCGAGCTTTTTGGGCTCGAAACTAAGATCTTTTGCGAGATTTTCGAGCGAAGCGGGCGCTTCAGCCAGCCTTTCAAAAAGGCCGAGTTCGAGGCAGGCGGCAAGCGTCTGCGAATAGGTAAATCCGGCAATGAGATCGAAAAGTGCCTTCGAGCGTGCGCGGGCGATGGGGCGGGTGAGAGGAAAATCAGCAGCAAAAGCCTGAAAGCGCGGGCTCGCAATCATGCGATTGCGCCAGCGACGCCACTGATCTTGAAAGCCCATGAGGCAAAAGCCCGTTTAGGCCGCAACCGTGCGGGCGGATAATCCCGTCACGAGGCTTTTTGAAACAGCCTCGATCTGATGGGCCAGAGGGGCAGCGCCCGGACAGGGCGGGATCGCGGCGAGGGCCTCAGCCAGAAGGCCCTCGAACCGCTGCATTGCCCCGTCAAAACCAAAAGCCGCCACCGCATTCGGGCGATGATGGGTCGCGTCTTGCCCCACCGGTTTACCAAGCGCCTGTTCTGATCCAGCGACATCGCGCAGATCGTCAGCCACCTGAAAGGCTTCGCCAATCGCATAACCGAGCGCGCGCCAAGGCTCAGGCTCGCGGCCAGCGGCCGCTGCGCCCACCATGGTGCAGGCGGCGAAAAGCGCGCCGGTCTTGGCGCGCTGATAGCTCACAAGATCGATTTTCGGCTCGCATTCCCAAGCCTGCCCGGCCGCAATTCCATTGGGGCCGCCCACCGCGCTGCCGATGATCCGGACGAGCGGGGCCAAGCGGTCGCCATGCAAGGCAAGCCGAATGGCGAGTTGTTCGAACGCCAGAACAATCAACGCATCGCCGACTAAAACTGCTGTCCGCTCGCCATAAGCGGCGTGAACGGAGGGTTTGCCGCGTCTAAGGTCCGCGGCATCGAAACAGGGAAGATCGTCATGGACGAGGGAGGCACAATGAAGAAGCTCAATCGCCGCCGCGCCTGAGTCAGCCGCAACTGGCAGCGGGTCACCGCAGGCCATCGCCACAGCGAGCGTCAAACGGGGACGAATGCGGGCACCGCCCGGAAACACCGCATAGCGCATGGCTTCAGCAAGAATGGGCGGGCAATCGGATCCGCCCGCTCGGGAAAGGGCGTGATCAAGTTCGGATTCCAGACGGGTGGCGACATCCATTCCCGCGTCCCCCTAAAATCGACCCCTGTTTGACTGTCAAAACAGATGGTCGCTTGAGACTGTCAGAAAATATTGACATAATCTTTTGTGACACGCAACCGGAGCTCCATCATGGCCGAGACGCCCATCATCGTGATCGGGGCCGGAATCGGGGGCTTGGCCGCCGGAATGCTGCTGGCCGCGCGTGGTGAACCCGTTTTGATCCTCGAGAAGCAATCGGCCCTAGGTGGCAAAATGCGTTTGGTCCGCGCGGGCGCAGCAGAGATTGATGGCGGGCCGACGGTTTTCACCATGCGATCAATTTTTGATGCGCTTTTTGAAGCGGCAGGGACGTCCCTCGGGGCGGAACTCTCGCTCACACCATTAAATGTTCTCGCGCGACATTCTTGGGGGCAAGGGCCAGAGCTTGATCTCTTCGCCGATTTAAAACGCTCCGCCGATGCGATTGGCAATTTTGCGGGCGCTGATGCGGCCAAAGGATATTATTCACTCACGCGTGAAGCGAAACATATGTATGAGACGCTGCGCAAAACCTATATCGAGAGGCAATGTCCTTCGCCTTTTGATGTGGCTTTCGGCGCAGGTCTCTCAGGCCTAATCGCGATGATGAAAATCAATCCGTTTGAGACATTATGGCAAGCGGTGTCGCGTCATCTTAATGATCCACGCTTGCAACAACTCTTTGGACGTTATGCAACTTATGTTGGCTCTTCACCCTATCAGGCGGTGGCAACGCTATTATTAATTGCTCATGTCGAACAAGAAGGTGTGTGGACCGTTCAAGGTGGAATGCATGCGGTTGCGCGCGCCTTCGAGCGTGTTTTCAAAAACAAAGGGGGATCGATCCGCTATGAGACATCGGTGCGCCGTATCGTGACCACGGGTGATCGTGTTCGCGCTGTTGTGACTGCGCAAGGTGGAGAGATTCCTTGTCGGGCTGTCATTTCAAATGCTGACGCGAATGCCATCGCGACGGGTCATTTCGGTGATGATATTTCATATGCGGTCAAAGAAGTCGATCAACGTGTTCGCTCTTTATCGGCAATTACATGGTGCACTCATGCACATACATCCGGATTTCCGTTAGCTTTTCATAATGTGTTCTTTTCAAAGGACTACAAACGCGAATTTGAAATGCTTCAGCAGTCCTATCCACCTGATCCAACGATCTATATTTGCGCACAAGATCGAAATGGAGTTGTGCGAGATAAAGAACGTTTGTTGATCTTGATTAATTCTCCAGCGAATGGCGACAGCCTCGAAAAAAATCGCGACATGGTCGAACAAGCGATGCGAAAAAAATTAAATGAATGCGGGTTGCAAGTCGATTGGCCGACTGCTGATACAGTAATCACCTCTCCGCAAGGTTTTCATGCGCTCTTTCCAGCAACGGGCGGCGCGCTTTATGGTCGTTCTTCACATGGATTTTATGCGTCCTTCAAACGACCCGGAGCGAAGACGAAAATACCTGGCCTCTTTCTCGCAGGCGGAAGCGCGCATCCGGGTGCCGGTGTCCCTATGGCAGCTTATTCAGGGCAACTGGCTGCCGATGCGGTGAGTGCGTTTCTTTCATCGTCTTCGCAACATAAAGGCGCTCGTTTCATGAAGGATGAAACATGATGGCGCTAACCGATTTCTCTGTAGCCGTGCCCGCTAATGGCTATCGTTGGTGGTATCTTGATGCATTAAGTGATGACGCGCGATTTGGTGTTGCGATCATTGGATTTGTAGGCAGTGTTTTCTCGCCCTATTATTTTTCGGCGCGCAAAAAAGGCCTCGCAAATCCGGAGGATTTTTGTTCTTTAAATGTCTGTCTTTATGGTGCGACGGGTCATAAATGGTGTATGACAGAACGTGCACAACGTCATCTAAAAAGAACGGCGACACAATTTAAAATCGGTCCTTCATCCATGAGTTGGGACAAAGATACACTTATCATTCATATTGATGAAATAACAGTGCCTCTCCCTTCACGGGTCAGAGGTGAAATCAGACTCAAGCCTCGCGTGATTTCCGACGAAGTGATCGCGCTTGATCCGGAAGCGCAGCATCATTGGCGCCCTGTTTCCCCCGTTGCTGATGTCGAAGCACGGTTCGATTCACTAGATATTTCTTGGCACGGTATCGGCTATCATGACATGAATTGGGGCGCGCGTCCGCTGGAAGTGGATTTCTCTTCATGGGTGTGGTCACGCGCGGCGCTCGGTGACCATGCGCATATTGTTTATGACCGCGTCATGCGTGATGGATCCCAATCGGGTTTTGCAGTACGTATCGGGCCTGACGGCGCTCTTACAAAGATTACCATGCCGAAAAAAATAGAGCTTGGCACTGCGTTTTGGCGCATGAAGCGGCCTGCTCATGCTGATCATAAAATTGAGAAACTTACTTCTCTTGAAGATGCGCCTTTTTACACAAGATCACTTTTTCATACGGTGATTGATGATGAAAAAGTCGCGGTGTTTCATGAAAGTCTGTCGCTTGATCGATTCAGATATCCGATTATTCAAAAGATGCTGCCGTTCAAAATGCCTCGGCGTTGCTGAATGTCAGTCTAAAAATTGTCACCTTTATCGCGTTTTTCTTTTTTCAATTTCCAGATTTCCCACGCGCAGAAGCCGATAATCAGCCCAAAGCCCAAAATTATTTTGATCGGGCCGAACCATAAAGGTGGGATCAATTCTGTCATGATTTCTTGCCATCAAGGCGCAAGAACAAATTCGTGACCCATTCAGCTTTTTCATCAAAGCCGACCGGATAGGGTTTCGGAATCGGGGCGGCAATCACCGCATCCACCACAAAGCGCGCTTCATCAGCGGGATCGGCGAGCGCATCGCTTTGCGGTGCGGCTGATAGCAACAACGCTTCGCCGAGCAGCGCAAATTTTCGTGATTTTGAAACGACCGCGCGTTGGGTAATTGAATCATAATGGTTGCGTTCAACCTGTCGCCCGATCTCGCGATAAAGTAGCCTCGCCGCATGGATGGCGGGACGGCAGCGGCGCGGCAATAACGCGATGCCTGGCAACGCACGATCATAAAAGTGATCGGCAAGTGCTAATAGTCGCTTGATAACGATCACGAGTTGCGGCGAATGTTTTGGCGCTTTTAAAAACTTATCCGGATCAATGCCCGCTTCCCGCATCCATGTTTCAGGAAGATAGAGGCGATTCATGCGCGCATCTTCACCAACATCGCGTGCGATATTGGTGAGTTGCATCGCAATGCCAAGATCGGTTGCGCGCGCGATCGCTTCAGGCGAGCGTGCTTCCATGATGATGGCCATCATCGCGCCAACGGCGCCGGCTACACGCACGGCATAAGCGATGAGATCACTCTCTGAGCGACAGCGCTGGCCAGAAGCGTCCCATACAAAGCCGTCAATCAAGGCGTCGGGCAGAGTGCGCGGTATCGCATAGCGAAAAGCAAGATCCGCATAGACACGATCCGCCGCATGAGGATGCGGTTCGTGCCGTTCAATCGCATCAAGACGCTCTTTGAGGTCACGTAAAGCCGCTTCGATATTATCAGTTTGATCGACCGCGTCATCGGCCGTGCGGCAAAACGCATAAAGCGCACGAGACGCATCTCGAATGCGGCGCGGAAATAATTTCGAACTTGTATAAAATGTCTTCGACCCCTCGCGAATCATCGCGCGGCATAGCGCCAAATCGGCATGGGTCACATAAGGCGTTTTGAGGGCCGTCATCGATAGGCGCTTTCCCTGATCGGTTCTGAACTTTGCACCGGATCATGCACAGTTTCGGTTCGTCCTGTCCAGATGAGATCGCGGGTGGCGGCGATCCCGAAGGGGACAGCGTTCTGCCTTGCGGCTTTGATGATGCCGCGCGCCGTCCAAGGCATTGTGAGGAGCGGAAGCGGATCTCGCCATGCCCAGGTCACATCGCGACAAGCGGCAAGATGGGCGACGACCTTCAATATTTTCTGCCTGTCACCAAAGGCTTTTTGTAATTCTTCCATACAAGACCAGAATTGCATCAAGCGCCGTTCTGGTCGGAACTTAATGTGATGGTTTTCGTCAAGGATTGCGCGCGCGATATCCGCTGTTTCAAAAAAATGAATGCCGCTTGTGATGCGCGGATTGCACTCGATGGCATGCGGAACGCCTCCGGTATCAATTATAAAATCGAAAGAAATAAACCCAGTCCATTGAGTTTCTGTAATAAAGCGATCGATCCATCGCATCACCGCATAATTTTCAATCCGTTCGAATGCCACGGCCACTGTACCGCCCATAAGTGTACCGCGATAAACACTTGTGGCTTGTCTTTTTCCGTTCCGAGCAAGTGAACAGGTGCTCACTTCTTCGCCGATGAGTCTTCTTTGAACGAGTCGTTCCGGATCAGGCGTAAAGGCGTCACCCCTTTCATAGAGGCTCACCCGATCCCCCGCACAGGAATGAATCGGTTTGGTGATGAAAGGACCTGATCGTGCGATTTCTAATGCTTCGTTTTTGTCCGCATGGGCTGTTTCAGGGACCGGCAGGTCAAGCGATTGGCAAAGCGCGATAAAAGCGCCTTTGTCATGCGTGCGATGAATGAGATCATGGTCCATGCTGAAAAGCAGAGATTTCAGTTTGGGATCATCTTTCAGAAGTGACACATACATGATTTCTTCGGAAACAGGCACGATGAGATCAATCACTTCGCGCGCAACGATGTCACGCAATGTTTCAAGATAATCCTCGCAATATGTGGCGGGTGGCGGCACGTGATAGGTTTTCGTCACATGGTTCGAAACCCGGGAGAGATGATCGCGCGCGGGGTCAGCAATAATCACACGCCATCCGGCTTGATGAAAGCTCCGTGCGATATCAAGCCCTTTTGGTAAACGTCCAAGCGTGATGAGCACGTTATTCATCAGGCCCGCGCCTTCACACGGCAGAGAATTTGCTGTGTCGGCCGCGTGGTTAGACGCGCAGCAGGCGTGACTTTCTCGGCGTCAAGGGCTTCAATATCAAAAGCGCGAATGAGACTTGCGATGATCAACACCGCTTCAACACTTGCAAAGGCGGCGCCGGAACAAATACGCGGTCCAAGCCCAAAAGGAATATAGGCATTGGATGTGATTTCATTTTCGCGTTCGGGTGCAAAACGATCGGGATCGAAAAGATCAGGATCGCGCCAATAGGCTTTATGACGATGTAAAACCCAAGGAGCGACAATCACAAGCGCGCCGCGTTTGATATGCCGCGAGCCAAGCCGTGTGTCTTCCATTGCAACACGCGGCAGAAATGTAATTGGCGGATAGAGTCTGATCACTTCCCGAAACACATTGCGCGTGAAGGTGAGTTTTTTGCTTTGCTCGAAAGAAATCGGCTGATCACCACACAGCGCATCCACCTCGGCGCGAATTCGTTTCACGCATTCAGGCTGTTGGCTCAGAATAAAAAAGACCCATGTCAGCGCGCTGGCACTTGTTTCATGGCCTGCGAGAAACATCACGCCTAATTGATCGATGAGTTCTTCGCGCGTAAACCCTTGGCCGCTTTCATCACGTGCTAGCATTAAAGCCGAGGTGATATCATCATAATGTTTTCCGCCTTCGCCTGTATGTGTATCAAGCAATTCGCCAATCGCTTTGCGGATCACATGGCAGGCTTCCAACACATGCGGTTTTTGTGGTGTTTTCGTAAATGCCTTTTCGATGACAAGACGAAAAATCTCGACCTGCGCCACGCTTTTTTCAAACAAGTTGAAGGCTTCGAAAACCTCATGCGTGACTTTTTCAGACACACCGGTCGAGAATACTGTGCGGCAAATGATGTCGGCGGTTAGATGCGACATCATAAGATCAAGGCTGAATGGTTCTTCGCGCTCCGCGAAAGCACTCAGATTTTTCATAGTTTCTGCAACACCCGCTTGCATATCGGGGAAGGCGCGATTGATCCGCATCATCGTGAGTGAGGGATCAACCATCGCGCGTTGTCGCCGCCATGTCTCACCCGAAGATACGAAAATCGAATTGCCGATCAGAGCATCAAGCGCATTCACCATCAAATCGGATTTCGGAAAAATGCCCTTTTCGTCAATCAGCACCTCGCGCACGAGATCGGGGCGATTGACGATCATTGTCGAACGGCGGGACCAGCCGAGCGGGCCAATCTCCATCTCATAGGCCGCGCCGGGGAGAAGGTTCAGCAGATTTCCATCGCCGCTCGTCACGGCGCGGATAAGCGACGACAAGGCGGACAAAGGCGCGGGGCGGGGCGGCTTATACATGGCGCTGCCGCTCCTCCACATGCACGGCAAGGTTGACACTTGATCATGTCAAGTCTTTGCGATTTGTTCAATTGGGGCTTGAGCCGGGGGCGCGCTGTCGATGGGCGAATTATCAATCCATGATCTCTTTATCGCGCTGGTTGGCTTTCACATCGTCACCGGCGCGACCGGTGCCATCAGTTTTTGGGTACCGGTGATCGGGCGAAAAGGGGGCGCGGTTCACCGTCGCTGGGGCAGGGTTTTTAACCAAGTGCTGTTGGTCACCGGCTCTTTTGCGATTTCGCTCAGTCTTTTGACACTCTATGACCCCCTTGGAACGCATCCCCATCTTATTGGTCAATTTGATGCGGCCTTCATTCGCGGCATTTTCGGATGGATGATGCTTTATCTCGGCGTGCTCACCATCAATCTCACATGGTATGGCTGGCTTTGTGTCGAGCATAAGCAGAGCCGCGTAGCGATGCGAGAGTGGCGAAATCTCGCGCTCCAATTTATTCTCATCATCGCTTCAGCAAATTGCGCGCTGCAGGGTGTGAAGATCGATCAAATTCTGATGGTCACGATTTCTTTCGTGGGCTTCGCGACGGCGGGCACCAATCTATGGTTTCTCTATAAACCGAAACCCGCTCCGAAAGATTGGCTCAAAGAACATTTGAAAGCGCTCGTGGGTTCGGGCATTTCGGTTTACACGGCCTTTATGGCTTTCGGCTCGGTCAGAATTTTTCCGATGCTCGCGTTAAATCCGATCATGTGGGCCATTCCGCTTTCAACGGGCATTGCGATTATTCTCTATCATTGGTGGAAGATTGATCGCTTCCGGCCCTTTTATGCGTTTTTTTTAAAACGCCTGCGTGATACTCAAAGTCTATAATCACGCGCATCGGGTAAAAGATCCGCCACCACTTTTGCCGATGAAATCACGCCGGGCAATCCCGCACCCGGATGTGTACCTGCACCCACGAGATAAAGCCCTTTGACCTCTTCTGATTGGTTGTGCGGACGAAACCATGCGCTTTGAAAGAGTTGCGGCTGCAAAGAGAATGCGGCGCCCTTATATGACAGCAAGCGGGTTTGAAAATCCTGCGGTGTGAGCATGCGGGACGATACGATATGTTTGGAAAGATCAGGCAGAACTGTATCTTCCAAGCGCCGTTCGATTTTCTTGCGATAGATTTCGGCCTCTGTTGACCAGTCTGTGCCGCTTTCAAGATGAGGTACAGGCGAGAGCACATAGAAAGCATCGCAGCCCTCAGGCGCCAATGACGGATCGGTCATTGTGGGGCGATGAAGATAAAGACTGAAATCATCGGCAAGATGTTTGCGATTAAAAATATCTTTCAGCAATTCCTGATAGCGCGGCCCAAGCACCATCATATGATGATAGACGTCATCATAACGGCGATTGGTACCAAAATACCAAACAAACAAACTCATCGAATATTTGACGCGCGAAAGTTTGGCATCCGTCCAGCGCCGGCGTGGATGATCTTTCAGCAAGCTGTTATAGGTTGTTGCGGCATCGGCATTTGAGACAACAAGATCTGCTTTGATGATCTCGCCATCGGCCAGTCTCACGCCCGTAACACGGTTCTGATCCGTTAAGATCTGATCGACTTTAGCATTCAAGCGGATGGAGCCGCCTTGATGCGTAATGAGACCCGCAAGGCCTCTGACAACAGCGCCTGTGCCACCCATCGCGAAATGAACAAGGTGCAACCGTTCAAGATGAGCAATCAAGCAATAATAGGCGGTGGTTGTGAGCGGATTGCCACCAATCAACAGCGGGTGAAAGCTGAATGCGATTTTCAGTTTTTCATTAGTGAAATAATCGCTGACCAATCCAAAAACCGAGCGATAGCCTTTCAAGCGAATGAGATCGGGCGCTGCGCGAATCACCGACATGAAATCGTGAAAAGGCTTGTCTGCTAATTCGCTAAACGCCACAGCATAAATATCTTTGCTCGCCGCGATAAAACGATTATAGCCTTCAACATCTTCAGGTGCAATACGGCGCACTTCCTCGCGCATGCCGTCGACGGATGCCACGCAGTTCAAGACCGTGCCGTCATCAAAGCGGATCGTATAGAAAGGGTCGATGGGCCTTAGATCAAGATGATCTTCCATGCGCTGCCCCGAAATCTGCCAGAGTTCTTCAAGCAAATAGGGCGCGGTGATGATGGTGGGGCCCGCATCAAAGATAAAGTTATCTTGTTCATAGACATAAGAGCGACCGCCTACTTTATCGAGTTGTTCGAGAAGCGTGACGCGATAATTTTTCGCAAGCAGGCGAATGGCTGCTGCGAGGCCCCCAAAACCAGAACCAATGACCATGGCATGCGGTTGCGCATCACTCATTTGTCATCATCCTTCTCGATTGAGCGGCGGAAACTATAAAGCCCGAAGGCTACCAGAATGATCACTACCGGAATGGCCCAGGCCGTCACGATATCAAGATTGATGTCGCGGCCAGACGCTTCAATGCCTTTCGCGGCGTAACCGACAAGGCCCACGATATAATAGCTGATAGCCGCAACCGAGAGACCTTCAACCGTTTGCTGCAAGCGTAATTGCATGGTCGCGCGCCGATCCATAGATTTCAACACTTGCTGATTTTGCTTTTCGCGCGTCACATTCACTCTCGTTGAAAGCAGCATGGTCGTGCGGCCCACACGGTCGAGGATCGCTTCAAGGCGCGCCGACGTCGTGCGGCAGGTAGCCATGGCAGGTGAAAGGCGACGCTCGTTGAACTCGCGGAAGGTTTGTAAACCTTCGATCCGTTGTTCACGTAATTCCTCTACACGTTGTTCAACGAGCGTATGATAGGCAACTGCCGCGCTGAATCGGAAATGCGTATCACTCCGCGCTTTTTCGACTTGCGCTTCAAGTTTGGTGATACGATTAAAAAGCAATGGTTCGTCTTCTTCTTTTGCGACCTGCATCGCGTCGATGATGGCGAGCAATTCCTGTTCGGCCTGTTGTAATTGCGGACTCAATGAACGTGCCACAGGAAATGCCAAAAGAGCCATCATGCGATAAGTGTCAATTTCCATGATACGTTGAACAAGACGACCCATCTGCCTTGGTGTTAATCCGCTGTCAAAAATCATCAAGCGGCCAAACTCATCATCATGGATGCGAAAATCAGTAAGGGCCAATCCTTTGCCACCGGACGTCATTGAACCAATTAATGCGTTTCCGTGGAAATAAGTGTCAGCCATGGTTTCAACGGGCACACTGCCCGCAGGCTCCGGCAGTAAAACGGCGTGATAGGCCGAAATCACCTTGCCCGGAAGCGCGGCGAGCCACTCTTGTGGAATGGAGGTAATCGCTGGATTGCTGAATGGTATTGCTTCCGCGCCATTCACAAAAAATTTGTATCGCAAGAATTCCGTGTGCCGTTCCCATTTGATGCGGAACGGGCCAAGGTCTGCACTGTAATGATTTTGGTCAGGACGCGGCGCAGGCGCTCCATAGCGTGTCACAAGATCATGAAGCGCATTGATATCGGCTGCGCGATCCTCATCCGGAACAAGAGCGAGATAGGAAAGGCGAACAGGTGGCCTTACTTGTTCGGGGGGGCGCGCATGAACTTCATCATTGAGCACGCGGCGTAAAGCGTGGTCGGCGGGATTCATGCGGATCTCCTCGCAGAAGGGGCGTTATCTTCCGATACGTGCGCGAAACCGGTTGGATTGCTAATAATCTCGGCTGCAGCGTCAGGTCTCTCTTCATGAGCGAGATGACCGAGCCCTTTCAGCGTCGCGATGGTTGAGAGAGGAGCGATCTTCGCCGCGTCATCTGCGGTTTCTGGCGGTACGGTTTTGTCATAAGTGGCTTTGACCAGAATGAGCGGTATCGAAAGTCGCCGTAATTTTTCTGGCATGGATGTGAGAACCCACTCGGCCATCATCGTTAATGTGCCCGTGATATGCGCTTCATTAGTAAAGAGTGTTTGATAGCATTCGATGCTTTTTTCAGAGAGCTTCGATCCGGTTGACTCGAGCAGGCGTTCAACCGCTACGCGATCGACAAGCCGCGCGAAAATGCCATTCAAAAAACTGAATGAGGCAATGAGTTTCGCAAGCGGCGAGAAAAAATGCCCCACGGGGCCAGCAACCGGAAAGAATGCGCCGTTAAAACTCACAATTTTATTCGGAGAAATGAGTTTACGATCCACCATCTCCACCGCAATCGCGGCACCGGCCGAATGGCCGACAACAGTTTTTGGCGATAAGTCTAATGCTTTCATCAGTTGGCCAAGAGCGTGTGCCATGCCTTGCAGCGATAAATCAGCGCGCGTAGCGCCCTTTGTAAAAGCATGGCCTGGCAAATCCGGCGCAATGACAAGATGAGTGCGTGCGAGTAAGGGCATAACATCACGCCAAGAATGAGAAGATGCCCCTGTGCCATGAATTAGAAGGAGTGGCTCGCCGTCGCCCATGATCTGAACATGAAAAGTAAGATCACCCGCTTTGATAAAGTGGCTTTTTTCGCGGTGCGGCCAAGAGCGACCATCGCGATTGAAATCAAGGGCCGCACTCATGAGGAACGCCCCGCCGATTTCATCGCCGCGCCGACATGATTTGAGATTGCATTCGCTTCCGCGTGAGGAAGCGGAAGATATAGCGCATCAAGTGCAGCGGCGAGCGTTTTCGCCGCGCCTTCAGGGCGATCAGACAAATCAATCACAAGGCTTTTTATTCCTGACGCACGCAACGCTTTTGCTGCCGATTCTGTTTCGCTTAACGCCTTGGCTTTATCAGGCGTTCCATCACGCGTGATATTTGCGCGCCCATCGGTTAAGAACACCGCAAGCGGCACGCCGCCTGTGCGTTTCACCTGATCTGCAAGCGCGAGTGTTGTTTCAATCGCAGCTGTTAGAGGCGTGCCACCACCACCCGGCAATTCGGCAAGGCTCCGTTTCGCGCGTTGTAAAGAGCGCGTTGGATGCAACAAGATTTCGGCGCTCTTGCTGCGAAACGCGATCACAGCCACGCGATCGCGGCGCACATAACAATCTGCAAGAATGAGTTCGACCGCGCCTTTGGCTTCCGCCAATCTTTTGATCGCGGATGATCCTGATGCATCAACGACAAAGATCGCTGTCGTCTCGCGATGTTCTTTAAAACGACGGACACGAAAATCATCTTTATGAACGATCACGCCTGTGCGTTTTGGCTGGGTTTGGCGTCGCAGTCTTTGCCAAGGGGCAGCAACGCGCAAAGTTTCAACAAGATCAAGCCGCGCACCTGATCTTGGATCGCCACGCCGAGCGCCTAAAGGCCTTCCGCGTGTTTTACCCGCCTTCGCCGCTTTCGCACCCTGACCCGAACGGCCCTGTCGCGAAAAGGCTGAAGCATCAAGTTTTGCCAATAAACCTTCTGGCAAATGCGTGCGCACGGCATCTAAAACACGATCGGCAAGCGCGCCGCTTTGCGCTTCTGTATAATTTGATGTGTTTGAATCCGAATCTTGATTTTGCGATTTGGCTTCCTCTTCAGAGCTTTGCTCTTCAATTGGCATTTGCGTGGCGCGATGCGCAAATACAAGTTGCGCAGCTATCGTCGCATCCGCTTCTGTAACGGTTGTCTGCTTTGTTAGTGCCGCATGAAGGCGCGCAACACGAAACGCAAAAATCAATGCACGGGGTGACGCAATTCCAAGCATCAAGACCGTTTCTGCCAAAGCCTGCTCAACGGCTTTCAGTATTGAAAGTTCTTGTGCCTTCCGTGCGAGATCAACCGGGATGACAGCATCGCTGTGTAGGGCTTTAATTCCCGCATCAGGATTAATGCGAAAGGCCATGCGTTCGCTTAAGATTTTTGGAAGCGCTTCATCATCTTCGCGGCTTTCATCACATGCGATGACACCGAAGCGAGACGTTTGAGCATGATCCATCGCGGAGGCGATGCGTGCCGCTTTATCGAGACTCATGCGCTCTGCTGAGAGAAGCAGCATCGCCCCTTGATCGGCCGATGCGATGAGACCGCGACTGGATATCGGTTTTCCCTGTGCGAGCGTAGCCGCAATATCAAGACCGCCTTCAAGCCGATCAGGTGAAACATGCGCGGGCACTGTAATCAAAGGAGCAGAAGCGGAGGCTAATTTTTTGTAGCATGATAAAAATGCATCGCGTCCGGGGCCGGACCCACTCGCGAGCGCAACACCGCCTAATCCATGCGGATCAGCTGCCAATAAACGGCAAATCAAAAGGGCGTCACCGGACGCGTCGCGGGGCGCTGCGTCCGTCGGCATGGTCATCCGAACAACTCCGCAAGCGCGCGGTCAATTCGTGTTTGCGAACCCGTTTCATCAAGCGGATTGCGCCGCAAGCGATGACGCAAAGCCGGACCCGCCATACGCTTCACATCCTCGAGTGTCACTTGTTTGCGACCTTCGAAAGCCGCAAGCGCACGCGCGGCACGCATCAAAGTCAGTTGGCCGCGCAACCCATCTGTTTGAAGCGCCAAACACAAAGCAGCGGCGCGTTCCATGATCTCGTCGGAGAGGGTAACGCTTTCCACCTTTTTACGCGCGGCAACAAGCTTGCGTTGAAGCTCACTTTCATGAGACTCCCATTGCGCCGCGTAAGCATCGGGATCAGCCTCATAAGCCAAACGACGACGCGCAATTTCAACCCATGTCGCAACATCGGTTGGGGTGCGTACATCAACAGAGAGGCCGAAACGATCCAATAACTGCGGCCGCAATTCACCTTCTTCAGGATTGCCGCTGCCCACAAGAACGAAGCGCGCCGGATGACGAATGCTCAAGCCTTCGCGTTCGACAACATTCTCGCCCGAAGCCGCCACATCCAAAAGAAGATCAACAATATGATCTTCAAGCAGATTGACTTCATCGACATAGAGATAACCGCGATTGGCCGAGGCCAAGAGACCGGGTTCAAAAGCTTTTTCACCAGAAGCAAGCGCGCGTTCAAGATCAAGCGCGCCGACAACACGATCTTCCGTTGCGCCTAAGGGCAAATCGACAACCGGTATCGGCATGGATTTTGTTTTTGGTTTTGTTTTTTCGCGACAGGCATCACATTGCGCTTGCGGCGTCGCGGGGTCGCAATGATACGGGCAACCGTCAATTGCTTTCATGGCCGGCAAGAGAGCAGCAAGCGCGCGCACGGCGGTGGATTTACCAGTGCCGCGATCCCCGAAAGCAAGCAACCCGCCAATCATCGGATCAACAGCCGTCAGAAGAAGCGCACGCTTCATCTCGTCTTGGCCCGCAATGGCCGAGAAGGGAAAACGGGAACTCATGAGATCAAGCAACCTTTCGCGCAGCCGTCCGATGGCGCTCTATGACGCGCGCAGCAATGGATTGTGCATCAAGCCCGGCATCCGCCAATT
>VGCJ01000006.1 GCA_016870035.1 Alphaproteobacteria bacterium | reverse complement strand
CTTTAAAATCCTATCAGTATGCGCTTCAGATCGAACCCGAACGATACGAAATTTACATCAATCAAGCCAATGTTTTACGCGCACTCAACCGCTATGACGATGCTCTAGAATGTTGTAAAAAAGCGGAAGAATTTTTACAAAAGAAGCAATCTACAAATGAATACAATGAAACAATTGATATTGTAATCAATAAGGCAAAAATATATCAAGACCTCAAAAATAATGAGCACGCTCTGCAAATATTGGATCAATGCCTGCATAAAGATATAAAGATCCTAACCCTAAAGGCCAATATTCTCCGAGATCTGAAGCAATTCGAGCAGGCCGATAAAATTTACCAAGAGTGTTTAAATCTGGATCCTGAGGATGCAAATGCTAATTGGCATAAGTCACTTATGGATCTATCTCTTGGAAATTTCGAACTTGGCTGGAAGGGTTATGAATATCGATTTAACGTCGATGGGTTCCACATAATGTCGAGTGGACCAAAATCAATACCTGAAAATTACATCATGAAATTTCCAACGATTGATGATGTAAAGAACAAAAATATCTTCATTATTCTTGAGCAAGGGATAGGCGATCAAGTAATGTTCTTGAGCGCTCTTCCTGATTTGCAAGTAGTGGCAAAAAAGATTACCTGCCAGATAGATGATCGTCTCCTGAGGATATTCTCAAACTCTTTTAATGAAATCAATTTTATCTCAAAACAAGAAACGATTGCTGATCAAGTTCTTAAAGACGCTTTAATTATCCGTATGGGTAGTCTTCCGTTTATCTTTAGGAGATTCATAAAGGATTTTAATGGTCTCCCATATTTACAGCCTACCGACGAATCTGTGTCAAAATTTAAGTCGATCATTGAGAATTCGCAAAATAATGACGCACCAAAAATTGCAATATCCTGGAAGGGAGGAACGAGCCTATCCAGAGCAAAAGAACGATCGATTGAGATTGAAAATTTGCTCAAAATTTTTGATTCCAAAAAAGATATAAATCTCTATTGCATTCAACACGGTGATTATGAAGTTGACTTAAATAGAATTCAAGAAAAATTTAACTTAAATCTTCATCATTTTTCAAATGAATCGTTAAAAGATATTGATAATTTATGTGGCCTAATTGAAAATATGGATTATGTGATCTCCGTTCAGAATACCAATGTCCATTTGTCAGGGGCGATAGGAAAAAAATGTTTCGCTCTAATTAATGCCAACCCCGAGTGGCGATATGGTCATCATGGAATTAAATTGCCTTGGTATAGATCAGTCAGATTGATCCGGCAGCAAGTAATCGGAGATTGGGATCCTGAATTAAGAATATTACAAAAATGTATACTGCAAATATAAAATTCTTGATCTGCTTTCCGTAAATTAGGTCATTTAGAACAGGAATTTTCCAATTATGATCCCCGATCGGGAACAAGGAGAGTTCCTTGGAGGCATCAAAGTATACTGAGGCCTAGATTTTGTTTGTTTTGAAGCAGGCAGAAGAGAGTACGGCAGTTGCTGAATTCTGTCGTAAGGCACGAATTTCGCCGTGCGGAACTTTGGTTTGGAGGCCACCTTTTACGGCTGGCGGAAGTAGTACGGCAATTTACTGCCGACGGAAATGAAGCGGCTCCAGCAATTGGAAGATGAGAACGCGAAGTTGAAGCAGATCGTAATGGAACTGTCTTTGGATAAAGCGATGCTTCAGAGTGTACTAAAAAAAAAGATTCAAGGCCTGCTCGTATACGTCAGCTTATTGATCAGTTGCGATCTGATTGGAAAGTGTCGGCCCGACGGGATTGTGTCACTCTTCGCGTTGCACGATCGATTTAAAACTAAAAGTCCAGGCGGAATGATCAGGCAGATCTGAAGGTTAAGATTAGATATACCAGTGAGACGTATCTGCGTTACGGCTATCGCCGCATCCACATCCTGCTTAAACGCGAGGGGTAGGCGGTCAATCCGAAAAGGGTTTATCGCCTTTACAAAGAAATGGGTTTGCAATCGCGAAACAGTGAAGCGGAGAAGTAATTAATCCGGCGAATCATTTGCCTGCCGATAGTCCAAAGCTCAGGGTAAAGGCGAAGCTTCGAAATGATCGGACGAATGCTGTTCAGATAAACGAGATCTGGGCGTTGGATTTTGTCCACGATCAGCTGGCCACCGGAACCAAGATTTGCGTCCTGACGGTTGTCGATACCTTCAGTCGGCTCTCACCAGTTGTGGATCCTCATCTTAGCTATCGTGACGAAGATATTATTCAAACACTAAAACCCGTCTGCAAAAATGTTGGCTATCCAAAAACAATCCGCATTGATCAGGCCTCGGAATTTATTTCGCGGCATCTTGATCTTTGGGCCTACCACAAAGGCGTCATTCTGGAATGGGACGCTCCGCACCCGCCTGCGGCTCTCCCGACCTGGTAAACCGACGGACAACAGCTTCATCGAAAGCCTCAACGGCAAGTTCCGAGCTGAATGCCTTAACACTCATTGGTTCATGAACCTTGACGACGCGCGAACAAAAATGGAGGCTTGGCACAACAACTATAATGAGATCCGACCACACAGCGCGATCACAGCGCGATCGGCAATAAATTGCCGATATCACTACTAAATGGCTGATCGGCGGCAGCACTGTCCCGAGCTTTAACCCCGGAGATTCTGGTACTCAGTGGACTAAACTTGGGTAGCGGCTCAACCCCTCCCATTGGCACCACAATAATGGCTCAACTTTAGGGTGCTAAGACAATACACCGACTTGGTCGAAATGTTCAATAAAATCAGCTAATTGAAAAAGCTGAAAAAATACTTAGCTTTGAAACAGTATAGCTTGAGAGCTTGATTCGGTTAGAATAACATTTCCTTCAGTTTCGTAATATTTCTCAAAATGATACATCAGAGTATCATAATCGTCATTTTTCCAGATAATTTCTTGCCTACTATCAGCCCACGGGAATTGCGAGCCTTCAGGAAAGCCATGATAATTTTAATATTCGACATGGTGCCATTTAAAAAACTCATGTAATTATAGCTTGATAGATATGCTACCATTGCAGGCCCATTATTTACAAAAAAATTTACCACTGATTTTGACCATATTTCTGTCTTTTGAATAAGAGTTATTGTTTTATCATTATCATAATCAGGAATTATTCTAGCCCCAATTTGGTTAGCAAATTTTTCCCAGGCTAAAATATTTGAATCTCTAGAGAGAAATCTTTTACCATTACGGAGTGTAATCGAATAATTACCCTTCATTGATGAATATGGATATAACTCAACTTTACCAATTGTTCTATTTATTGCATGTGCAGAAAATAGAACCGAAACATGATAATTTGGATCAATCATCAAGCCATCGCTAACAGTATTAAAGGTATCAAAAGAATATCCAACACCAAAAATCCGACAGAACGGCAGAAGTATAGTTTCAATACTCTCTTGTGTTTGCACTAAATCGTATTTGTTTATAATACCATTTGCGGTAACGAAATTGATATGGCTAGCACCATAAGTTTTCGCCGCTCCGAGAAATTCAAGAAAGTTTAAGCAAGTGGGATATTTCGACAGATCATACCGTGCGGATGTTTTCTATCTCCGATCTCCTACGATCGTTAGTAAAATTTGAAATTAATTATATCAAAATTATCGATCACTATGCCGCAACATTAGATAATCCATTAGCCATATATCTTTTTTGCTCTTCGAGCCAAAGATCCGCGAAGTCACAATCTTGCTTGTGATCAAACCAAGGTCCGCCTGACGTATAATGTATTGCCTTGAGATTGTTGTAGTGTGCTGGATATACGCCTTCCAGATAGTTCCATCCTTTATCCAGTTCACCAATTTCGCTATCATCAAGCCAACTGAACCTGTGCAAGAAGGACGGATCGGCTGAATTAACGAGAGCAGGCGTTAAAGCTTTATTACTTTCGTTGGCGCAATTGAAAAGTATAAATGAGGACCAATTCTTTCTAGGGTAGATGTATTGTACACAACCATCCATTTTATGAGTATCGGTCGGTTGATAGTCATGTTTTACAACTGAGACAGCCTTTCCGATATCAATTTCGTTGAGGATTTTCTGAATATCTGTCAAAAAGATAAAGTCACAATCGGCAAAAAGGGCATACCCCTCGTAATCTGCGAGCACAGGTGTCAAAAAACGTGTCAGGCTAAATTCGGTTGCTGCTTTTTTATCAATGTCACGATAATATAAGCCTTGAGAACGTAATTCTGCTTGAACAAGTGGGGTAACCGATACTTCGCGCGGATCAGTCCGCGAAAGAATTGAGTGTCGACATACTTGCCAAGCGATATCTTCGCGGGGATCCCAACCAACAAATATCTTCAGTTTCATTTGCCACCTCTGATTCACTTTAAAAAGTAGCAAATATTATGCCAAAATTTTAATGAATGAGTTTAGTGGTCGAAAATTGAAATTTGTATTTAATCAGAGTATTCGCTTAATTAGGCAAGATCACGTATTTTATATTTAGATAATTATTTAGAGCAAAATGTACAATCATCCCTTCATCGAATTTGACCACGCATCCATCATACTTGTAAGTGACTTTTTTGTGTCATTGGCTTGAGTGATGAAGGTCTGCATCGTAGCAAATTGCTTCACGTACCGGTTATTTAGCGCCGTCATTTTATTATTTAGATTTGATTGGCCCGTATTAATTTTGGTAATCTCGGTCGTGGCAACGGCTGTTATTTTTTGAATACTTGAATTTGTATTGGCCACATCCGTCAGCATATCCGAAAAACGCTCAATCATTCCTTTTGCATAATTAAGTTTTGTCGAAAAACTTGTAACGCCGCTATCACCCAATTCTGACGATACCACGAGAGATAGGCTTGAAGCATTATCGTTTCCAAATTTAAGAATACCATTTGCGTATTGAGCGTCCTGGCCGTTGATTGACCAGGTCGTTGATCCTGTTTTACTGATTTCGTAAACGCCCTGTGGGAATGAGGCTCCCGCGGAGCCAAACTTTATACGAGTATCTAAAATCTGGCGTTTTGAAGCAAGCACGGCCTCTACCGTCAACGGACTATCTCTCAGGACTTTGGCAAAAGTTCTCTCATTTAAAGATATTGTACCGTCCTTATTAGTCGAGATACCAATCTCGCTCATCGTGTGCGAAGTACTTGCATAACCAGAAATACGCTGAGTTGTAAATTTTTGCAAATTATTTAACAGTTGTTTCACGGATGAATTATTAGCCAAAGCGCCCCGCTTTGTTGGATCCTCACTATATGCTGTCTCGCTTTGGATCGTTTTCACAAGCGCATTGAACCCGACAACCACTGTAGATATGGCATTACTGAGAGTGGCAGTGTCCGTCTTCGACGAAATTAAAGCATCCGTAGCGCCCGTCGTGTCCACAGCTGTTATTTGAAGACCCGGTAATATATTTTTAAAGTCATTCGTAGCGGAGGTAATTGATATACCATCAATTTGAATTTCAGCGTCTTGACCAGCCGTCGTCGTAGGGCTGTCTCCGGCCACCACCGTCCCCGCAAAATTTTGCATTGAATCACTTGTACTTAATTGAGTTTGAAATGAGTTGGCGGCTCCTGAATCACGTTTAATTGAAAGATAATAGTGAGGAGTGGTGGAAGTTCCGCCTTGGATGATCGATGCCGTATATCCAGTCAGTGCGTTTATTGCATCCCTTAATTTTGGGAGAGTATTATATGTACTTAAATCGAATTCTTGCAGTGTTGCGCCCGTGTCAGTATTTACAAGCTTAAAATTTCCGGTGGCGCCTGATGAAAGGAGGTTCGCCTCAAGGCTCGAAATTTTAGGCATGATGACGCTTGCTTCGATCGCCTTTTTTACAACTTTTACTGTGCTATTGAAAGTTGGTGGAATAGTACCATCAATAAAATTGACTTTTACTTTTGTGGTATCACTGCTTGTGGGAATTCTTTGGAATGTTGAGCTATTGCCGAGCGACTTCAATGCGTCTGTGAAATCATTAACAGTCGACATAATTTTTCCGACAGATGATATTCTAGCCTCGGCAGCTTTCTTTTTTGAATTAAGCTGGCTTTGTTCGGAAGCATGTGTGGCGTCCGAAAGATTTTTCGCAAGCTTTTTAATATCGATTCCAGATCCAGCGCCGAGAGCGGAAATCAAATCGACCACGTTAAAGGCTCCATTTTAAAAGTCCGGTTGCTTAAGACGGTTAGAAATATAGCCGTTTTAGGCCGAACCGCCCCGGTCACCGACCGGGGCAGCCTTCTCCACCGGAGCTTTCGCTTACTGCTTAAGCAGCTGGAGAACTTGTTGAGGCTGTTGGTTAGCCTGAGCAAGCATTGCCGTTGAGGCCTGAGCAATAATCTGTGATTTTGCCAAGGCGCTGGTTTCGGCGGCGTAGTCCGTATCAAGGATACGGGAACGCGCAGCGGCAGTATTCACGGATGATGAGGTCAACGCATCAACCGTTTTTTCGAGACGTGAAGAAATTGCACCAAGATCAGCACGCATAGACGAGATACGTGTCAATGCTCCATCGATGATTGATATTGCAGTTCCGGCACCACTTTGCGTCTGAATATTTACAGTCGACATTGAGGCTAGCGACGATGGTTGAGCGGTTTGGCCAACAAAATTTGTTTGAGCAGCCGTTCCAGCATTATCTTTAAGTGTAAACTCTTTCGACGATTCGAAGAGAACATCACCGATAATTCTGGCCGAATCAAGGGTCGTGGTTGCCGTTAACGTAATTGCCGTATCGGCAGCTGAAATTGCTTCACCATTACCAGCAAGGCCAATTACATTTATTGTCCCGTTTCCATTATTCGTGTAGTCCGCGAGTTGAATATCGTATCCATCGCCACTTGTCAGGATAACATTGAGTTTGTCGGTTGATAATTCTGCCGTAATCCCTGTTTGTGACGAAAAAGTATTAAAAGCAGCGGCAAGTGAAGTAAGATCAGATGTACTGCTAATTGTCGTACTGACCGTAATTGCTGTCGAATTTTTGCCTGTGACGGAAAAAGTAATCGTCCCTGCAGCTGACAGACTTGACAGTTTCGCCTTGGTTACGGCTTTGGCCGCCACGCCGGTGTTAGAAAATGCATCGTTGACTGCAGCCGCTACAAGTCGGGCAGAATCGAGACGGTCGATCGTTACACCGGTTGTTCCCAAGAAGCCCGAAATTGTGAGTGTCCCGCCCGAAATTGGACTTGCCGGAACGGATGCGGTTGCTGTTGACGTGGTTTCGGTGTTGACAACACCAATCGTGCCAACACGCTTTTGGTGGACACCAATATCGGCGGCGGCTGCACTGTCGACGGAGAAGGCAACGGTTTCACTGCCATTAGCGCCGACTTGGAGCTGT
Organism: Alphaproteobacteria bacterium; assembly: GCA_016870035.1. GTDB lineage: Bacteria > Pseudomonadota > Alphaproteobacteria > Rhizobiales > Beijerinckiaceae > CAIUPE01. The sequence continues at coordinate 45,302 of VGCJ01000006.1, read as the reverse complement.
TTATTGGTGAAAGTGCCATCAAGAACGCGAATGCCGTTAAAGCGTGCCTGCGAGGAAATACGGTCAAGCTCGTTATTGAGCTGAACCATTTCCGCATGCAGATACTGACGGTCTTCGGTGCTGTTTGAATCGTTGGCGGCCTGAACCGCAAGTTCACGCATACGCTGCATGACATTGGTTGTCTGGGCAAGCGCGCCTTCAATGGTTGCAATCATGGCAATGCCGTCATTGGCATTGCGCACGGCTTGATTGAGGCCTTGGATTTGCGAGGTCATGCGGTTGGTGATGGCAAGACCGGCCGCATCATCCTTGGCCGAATTGATCCGATAACCGGTGGAGAGGCGCTCCATCGCAGTATCGAGCTTTATTGCGTTTTTCGTCAGGCTCGACTGAGCCTTCAACGCACTGATGTTTGAGTTAATTACGGTCATGGTCGAGCTCCGGTTAGAGTTGACCGGAAAGTTGCATTTTCCATGCCAGAAATTTTTTTATTAAAATCAATAGTTTACTGATGGTTATGCACAGGGACGAGGACTATTGTGCTCGATTGAGCCGCTCAAAAAAGGGTCTTTAACGTCCTTCATTTCAATCACGGAACGAGCAAATCTATATGGGTAAAAAATGTGTTCCTGTTTTGTTCACAGTACAAAAAAAGCCCCCGGACAAAATGTCCGGGGGTCCGGTGGAGTTAAACCCAGCCCTGTTACTTCAACAGTGAAAGAACGATTGAAGCCTGCTGGTTCGCCTGCGCGAGCATCGCCGTCGAAGCCTGAGCAATGATTTGCGCTTTGCTCAAATTGGTCGTCTCGACCGAGTAGTCTGCGTCTTGAATACGCGACCTTGCGGCGGAGACGTTGGTCGATGCTGCGGTGAGCGCGTCAACGGTTTTTTCTAGTCGCGAAGCAATGGCACCAAGATCGGCTCTCATATTCGAGACTTTAGCAATCGCGCCATCAACGATATCAATGGCAAGTGCCGCGCCGGATGCTGTAGCGACAGATACGCCTGACACTGCCGCCAAGGCTGAGGATTGAGCCGAAGTACCAGCAAAAGCATCCGTGCCGATCGTACCCGCTGAGTCTTTCAAAGTGAAGGCCTTTGAAGAAGAGAACAACAAGTCGCCGACGACACGTGTTGTATCAAGAGCCGCAGTGCTTGTTACCGTTCTTGCCGTACCGACTACTGTGGTACCTGAGCCGGTCATACCCTGAATTGTAACCGTCGACTGGTTTGTAGTGTGCGTAAAGCCCTCAAGACCAATATCGTAGCCTTCAGCATTGGTCAGAATAATAAAAGTCTTATCGGATCCTAATTCGGACGTTATTCCGGTTTGGGCGGAGACGAGATTAAAGGCATTCGACAGGGACGTAAGATCAGAGGTGGATGTCAGTGTGGCGCTGACAGTCACCGCAGTGGAATTTTTGCCGGTTACGTCAAAGGTGACGGTACCTGCCGCTACGCTGCTTATCTTAGCTTTAGTTACAGCCTGAGTTGCAACGCCCGTAAGTGAAGATTTGTTGTTTACCGCAATGGCCGCCGTTCTTGCGGAAACATCAGCAACAATTGTGACTGTTTCTGTACCAAGATACCCCGAAACAGTCATGGTGCCTGCCGTGACTGGATTTGCTGCAGAAGTAAGGTTTGTGTCGGCAGCAACAGCTCCCATTGTACCTAAACGTTTTTGATGCGCGCCAACATCAGCCGATGAAGCCGCGTCGAGGTTGAAGCTTAACGTTTCATATCCATTGGCACCAAGCTGGACCTGCTTGTTGGTGAACGTGCCATCCAGGACCTTCATGCCATTATAGCGGCTCTGATTAGCAATACGATCAAGCTCGGCTTGCATTTGAACAATTTCGCTTTGCAGGAATTGGCGGTCTTCAACACTGTTTGAATCGTTTGCCGATTGCACAGCCAATTCACGAATACGTTGAAGGACGGTTGAAGATTGCTGCAGCGACGCTTCAATTGTGTTGACCATTGACAAGCCATCATTGGCGTTACGAATGGCTTGGTTCAAACCATTGATTTGAGCGGTCATCTTCGTGGCAATGCCGAGACCCGCTGCGTCATCTTTTGCGCTGTTGATGCGTGCACCCGTCGCAAGACGCTCCATGGCGTTATCAAGTCTGCGGGAATTATTTTCACCGCTCGCTTGCGCCTTCAAAGCTTTGATGTTGGAATTGATAACCGTCATTGGATATCTCCGTTTCCGTAAATGACCCCGCGAGAGCTTTTGGCTCGAACGGATCAATATGATCGTTTCAGTTTCAAAAGCCCCTGAGGGATTAGGGGGCGACGCCCCCGTTCAGGAAGGCTAGTCGATCAAGAAGACGGTCGGACTTTGGAATTCTTTAGCCCGCCACATGTGCGTCTCTGGGACTTGCGAATTGGGCGTCGTTAAGAGATGCTTTGGCCGGTAAATTCTTCGGAAGGATCAGGCCTTTATGGCAAAACCGGCAAGTAAAGACGCGCATCAGAAGGTGGTCGAGGAGGCGAAGACCGCAATACCCGCGGACGCATCCCATGACCCTCACGATGACGCTCATGAGAAGATTTCACCACCAACGACAGCCTCTGGCATCTTGCTTCACCGCTTCAAATCGATTGATGTCAGCGCCCTAAAGCCTGCGGATTGCCGTGCCCTGATTGAAGAGATCCGTTCGGTTTTGGCCAAGGGCAAAGACGGGATGCCCGTTGATCTTAGCGACCGCGTCAAACTGATCCGGATATGGAATGCCCTGGCCTGGTATGTTGAGGAGCCCGATCCCGTCTCCGTATCGGAGGTTTTTGAAGTTCTTGAGGTCCCAGAGGTTCCCCAAGAGCCTCCGGTGGAGGAGCATGGAAAATCCGCTGAGGGCGATGTCCCTCATGAGCCCGTCGAGGAACTGCAGGCCGCAACAGCCGTCGACATTTCCCAAGAACTTGAGACTTCAGGCGGAGAGGGAGCGTTGTCACCTGAGCTTATTGCCGAGCATAAGCCGCCAGCCTTGGCAGAAGAAGAACCCTCGTCGGCTCCCACAGGGGCTCATGAAATTAACACCCTCGAGGAGCCTCCAATTCCTCAAAGAACGGAAGCCGACCCAGAGCCAGCAATTGTTCGCAGGCGTCTCCGCATGGTTCAAGATGGTGTTCTTATGGGCAGCGTCCTTGAAGCGGGAACGATTGTTCTCGTTTATCCGTTGGATGCTCAGCACCTGATTGATGAAGGAATAGCCGAAATTATTGAGGATGGCGCTTCGTCTGATGAGAGCAAAAGAATGTCTTGAATTTCTGAGGCTCGTTACGTTCTCAAACCCTCAAAGGCATTGCGGGCTGTTAAGCCGTGTTGCGCCTGTTTTTGAAGAGCGCCGGGATCGGGGCTCCATTTGCTGGCAGCATCAAGAAATTTTGCAAGCGAGTCGACACTGACGGGTGCATCACCTTCAAACATTGGCATTTGATAGCCTGTGTAAGCGTCAGAGGCTTGAGGTTTCATTTCGCCCCTTACGGCGCGGCGGGGTTGATAGATGGATGCGGTGGCTTGGTCAGAGCTCTGGATGTGTTGACCGAAGCCCGTCTCACCCGCCATTTCATCTGCTAGCCCATTTGCCACCTCTTTGCCCGCACCACTAAGTAAATCTTTGGGTAATTTGGGCAGAGTTTTAAGTGGGGATTGTCGAGCCAACAATGTATCCTGCGCCTTCAATTGCGCGATCAGCCTATCACCCGCGAGACCATTGTTTTTGGCAATGTCCGCTTTGATTGCAGATTTCGCAAGAGCGAGCGTTGTCGGCGAAGGGGCGGCTGCGCCATCGAACTTTTTGTTAAAGCGTTGATAGATGTCATTTAATGACGTCGGCGTGCCATCCCTAAAGAAGATGGTTTTGTTTGATTGTGCGGCTTCTGGCAGGAGAGAGGCTGCCGGCGCGTGTGGATTGGACTTCATAGCGTTCAAAAATTTAGCAGCCCCATTTGAACCCAAAAAATGCGCGAGATAGAGCTCTGTCGGCCCCGACTGCTTTATGCCCTGTGCTGAGAGTGCCCGCGCATTATCGAGGGCGTGGTGGGCGGCGAGGCGAGCCGAGAGATCTGGATTGGTTCTCAGATCAAGAATGCGTTGGCGATCGGCTGCGGTGGCGATACCACTTCGGAGCGCATTTGATTCTTGGCTCAAGCCAGCCACTTCGCCATGTTGAGCGACAACCTGCAGCCACGTGCCGCGCGTGAACTGAAATAGACCCGTCGCCGAACTCGTGCGTGCCCGCGCGTCCGGATTGAGACCGCTTTCGATTTTTGCCTGTTGAAACAGATAATCAAAGTTAACGCCCACCTGATCAGCCGCGTACCGAATGGACTGGCTGATTTGTCCGAAAAGATCGCTCGTCTTTACAATATGATCAACCGTCATGGGCAGCGGCTCCAGAAAAGATGGCTCCCGGCAAAACAGCAATTCCTATACCAAGTTTTACAATTTAGACTTATATTCTGGATGGCGGATGACTTTGAATTAACGAAGACCTTGAGGGGGTCATAATGGATAGTGTTTTTTCGATTGGGGCGATTGCACTCATTGTTGGCCTTGTGTTCATCATCATTGTTGTCCAGCAATATCAACAAAACGCCCAATATCGTGAAATTCAGGACCGCCTTCGCGAAATCCGGCAAGCTGAAATGCTCGAACAGGAGGCGCGCGCTTTGCGCGCCGAGCGCTCCGGCACTCTTGATCCGCTTTCCTTGCTTGAAGCCGAACTCGTTTCACGCGGGAGTCAGCAACTCACCGAAGAGGAATTGATCTTTGTTGAAAACGCGCGCAATCGCACAAAAGCCATCAATCAGCAGCTTGTGAATATGCGGCATTGGATGGGCCCACCCTTCGACCTTGATTGGCATGAAGCGCTTGAAAGATTGCCCATCATCAAAAACGCATTCTTGGCCGCAAGTTTTGCAGCAGAAAATAACTCGACCACTCAAATGGGTGCCTCCAGTATATCGGAGAGTGGCCCCGTCTCGAAGGGATCGTTGCCGCCCCTTAGCGGAGGAAGTTGAAGAGCGATAGTTGCGCGATCCTGGCGAATGTTGTCTGCGAAGCGGTTAAGTTCAACGATTTTTGACTAAGTTCTGTTGCCACTTCTTCAATTTTTGAATCTTCTATCGTCGAACGCATGATTTTACTGCTCGTGATCGCCGATTGACCTATGTCCCGCACGCTCTCCACCTTCTGAAGCCGAGAGCCACAAATGGTTTGATAGGTCGAAAAATGCTCCATCGCTGATTTCATTTTCGAAACGGCATCCGTACGCGCTTGATTAACCTTCGCTTGTGTAGCCGGATTGGGACTGTCTCCAAGCTTCAAGGTTTCTATAGCCGATTTGATAATGCTAAAAATCGAGGCTGAAGGCAGACCATCAGGCTGGCTCACTTGCATAAAGACTTCGCGACCACTACTTGACGTCGCCGTCAATACACCTTTTGCGATTTCAACTTCACGGCGACCAGAGTCTCCAAGATATGAAATTGATCCATCCGTCGCCTTTAAGAAGGGTTTTATACGCGATTGAAAGCCGGCAAATATAAAGTCGCCACTGCTGTCGACTGAATTTGCAAGTGTGGCGATTTCATCAGAGATCTGCTCCATTTCCGAAATGATGGCTCGACGCGCGGAGGGGTCATTTGTTCCGTTTGCGCCCGCAATAGCGAGTTCTTGAAGGCGCGTCGTCGAAATTACGACTTCGCCAAGCACTGAATCTTCTTGCGAAAGACGTTGGTTGGCAACGCTGATATTGCGCCCATATTGCTCGAAGGCAGCCTCTGATTGTTTCAAACTTTGTATTTTCACGTAGCCTGACGGATCATCGGACGGCTGCAAAAGCTTTTTTCCGGTAGAGACTTCCTGCTGCAATCTTGCAATGCGGCTTTGCAAGTCACTCATACCCGTCAGTTGTGTTCGGAAAAATTCTTTTGAACTAATTTGCATGATGATCCTCAAAATGTTTTCAAAATAGTGTTAAACATATCACGCGCCGTCGATACGATTTGTGCGCACGCGGAGTATGCTTGTTGTAATTTAATAAGGTCGGCCGCTTCACTATCAAGATTTACGCCTGTTACCGAGTCAAAAGCAGTTTTTAGATTTTGAGCCACTGTCTTTAGGGATACGGCAGAGGTCTGAGCCGCCTGTGATGAAGCACCGATTTTACCGATTTCATCCTGATAAATTTCCTGGAATGTTCCTGAACCGGGTCCCAAGACATCCTGTTGTTGCAATTTTGCGAGAGCAAGACCGTTACGGTTGTCGCCGATACGATTTAAAGCCGTGGTGATGGTATAGGTGTCGCCGACAGACGAGTTGCCGTCTAATTGGAATGTAGCACCAAGGAATTTTACCGCCTTTCCAGAGGTGAAGTCGCGCGTCCCCAGACTTGCGCCACGGCTGACAGACCCGTCTGCATTTTTTATACGGTCAAAAATCTCGATTTTGTCTGCTCCGATAACCGCAATTTCAATATCGGGGAAAATCGGATTGCTGCGAACCATGGTAGGCGGTAAATCGGTCAGAATTTTTCGTTGTCCTGTAGCCGATCCTTTCACAGAAACAATCAAATCCTCGGGAATTGGATCGACGCCATTTTTTGTTGAAACACTGATCTTTTGAGCAACGCGTGACACAGTTGAGCTTGTATCAAGCAAAGCGGCGTCATCATCAGTGGCCAAAGATGAAATCAAGAAATTTGTTTGATTGCGTGAAAGGGTCAGATCAGTGCCGAGAAAGCCGAGCGATACGGCTTCGTCACGGAGTGCCTTTTTTGAAGCGGCGCCGGCATAATTTGCTGATAAAGATGCCAAATTTTGCGCAGTTGTCGAAACCGACGACAAGGCAAGTTCAACAACGAGGCACTCGTCAACTTTTGTGACCGTCGGGCCTGTTAACCCAAAATCGTTCTCCAATTTCGTTGCCGCGTCCGCTACGCTGATTGATGTCGGTTGTGTCGCAATCAATCTCTGTCGTAGCGTGGCCGTGCTCCCCAATCCAAAAACTGACGCATCACTGCCCGTTATTTTTAGAGACGGCGCATTGCTTCCCAATTTCTTCGGAAGGGAAATGATCACCTGCTGCTTTGTCGGGTCTGAAGCAGCTGGCACCATATCGATTTTCAAATCAGATTTATCAGTTAGTTGAAAGACGCCACCAGGAAGTGGCGTGCCGTCAGCTCCAAAAGAACGGTTGAAGACAATATGATGGTCTTTGTTATCAATCGTAACGGTAAATTTCGCTGATTGTAATGCATCAGACAATGTCGTCGCTTCTCCAACGACCAGGCGAGAGGGTGCGAGTGCATGAAGACGTTTCTCGAATGTCTCGGCAATTGAAGCCGAATCTTTTCCGGCAATGGTGTCACCCGCTAAACGAATGGTGGGCAGTCCAGCAATGCCTAAAACATATACTGATCCCGCGGCGACGCTTGAAGTTTTTGTCGCCGATGTCCACGCGCCATCAGTCGTTGAATTGGCGTCGATTGAAAGTCGAGCTGACCGTGAAAGGCTGCCAGTATATGTGTTGGCACCCTCTGCCGCACCAGAAGTAACAGATGCTGAAGTACCGCCGACTAATGGCGTTAATTTTGCTGATGTGTCATCCGTGCTGAGTGTCAGTGACTGTCCACTTGCAACGGTAATAACGAGTTGGCCTGTCGGACCAAGGGATGCGACAACAGAGCCTTCGGCGGGATTTAAAGTCGTATTGCTATTAATGGCAGCAATTAGGTCACCAACTGTCTTCTCTGGTAAAGAGCCGCTTGAAGCTTTTACAGTAAGAACTTCGACAGCTGTCGCACCGCCAATCGAGATTGAAAATTTCTTACCCGCTGCAAAACCCAAATCAGTGATAAGCTTTTGACCGGTCGCCAGTCTTTCTTTTGTGGAAAACGGGCTTGTTGTGGTTTGAATTGACAAATTGCGATAGGCGTCAATTGACTTTAGAGCTGCATCGGAAGAAAAGCCATTGGCTGTGGTGATTATACTTGTGTCGGGCGCCATTGCCCCTGCAACTTGTCGTCCCTCTCTCGTCAATATCTGAAGATCAGCCGCCTCTACGGGTGTTTCAACTTCTTCAGCAATGATTTTTTGCGAAGTGCCGTCGCTTAGCGAAAACGTGAAATAAGGTTTTGGCGTTGCGTCAATTATGTTTGTACCGAGTGCATTGATAATCAATGATCCACCCACGCGATTGGCAAAGAGCTTTTGATTAACCGGTGGAGTTTCTGTCTCGAATGCCTTATTAATTCGTTCGACAAGGCTTTCCATTGGGTCAAGCATCGCTTCCGAGCTTAGCCTCATGTCACCCTCGGTTGGTAATGTAATCGTTTTCGAAACACCATTCAAAGATATCGTTAATGTTGAACCAGCCTGCTTTAATGCGTGAGGATCAGGAGTAAATGAAGCTGCCGAAATATTCGCAAGTGAAATAAGAGATACTTTGCTTGCTCCTGACGGGATTGTACCGATAACAGCGTCTGATTTGAAGGAAATCGCATCAACCGGTGAAAGTGAATAATTAAAAATTTTATCAAGTTGTGCTATGGGTGGTGCGAGCACGTCGCTTTGCGTACCCGTGAGTGTTATCTCTGCAGATCCCGTGTTGCCGTCTCCTGTTTCGGCAAATTGCGGAAGTGATGCTGCTAATTGTGTTGGATCTTGGATCAGCATTCTGATCCCCGCGGCTGCATCTTTTAGAGGAGAAAATGAGAGCGTGTCACCCGTCTCCGGCATACCAGAAAAAGTAATTTTGATTCCATTTATGCTGCCTGTCATTCCGGAGTTGACAATTTCTTGTGTCTCTAAATTTGTGATTGCCCACTTCTTTTTTTCGTCATCATAGCGTGCTTCATACCCTTTAGAGCTCACCTTTTCAGAGGACGCATTTGAAAGGTCAAGAAGTGCCGTCGCATTGCCTTTATTCGTATTTGGGACCTCCACACCGAGATTATAACTCGTGTAAAAGGGTAGACCAAAATTACCTTTAAGATCGAGGCCTTGTGCATGTTGCTTATTGATTAAAGCTGTAAATCCAGTTGCTAATCGATTCAATTGGTTGAGGGCGGACGTGACATGGTCGCCAAATGATAATACACCGCCGACACTGCCACCTTCAATCTTCGCAATTGGTATCGAGCGTCCATAGGGATCAAGTGTTAATGCAACTTGTATTCCAACTTTGGCGGCACTTAAGGGCTTAGATTTTGTTTCATCAACAAGTTTTGGGCCATTTATACTGTCACCCAGATAGATATTAACTGCACCACTTTTTCGAGCTTCGACCGTAACGCCCACAAATTTAACAAGCTGATCAACGAGCTTGTCACGTTGATCAAGAAGATCATTTACTTTACTAGGATCGCCACCAAGACTGTCAAGTTTCTTATTCAAAGTCGCAATTGAACTTGTCAACGCATTTGTTTGATTGAGCTGCTCATCAACATCGTTAAAGATAGCAGTTGCTTCATTCGTGAGCTTATCAGCTTGCGCGCGAAAGTCGGCGGCGAGTGCATCTGCGGCCTGCAAAACAGTCACCCTGATTGGTATTGATGTTGGAGTACTGGCGAAATCTTGAATTTTTCCAAAAAAGTTTTGAATGGATGCCGAGAGATCTGTGTCAGCTGAAAAGAGATTTTTTTCCAAACGGTCTAGACGCTCGGCAATGGCCGTCGCTTGCGCCGATAATGAAGACGCGGTTCGCATTTCGGCCTGTACGAAAGTATCGCTTGCCCGCCGGATCATATCAATGGCAACGCCGCCGCCGGAACCCGTTATCAATGTAGTTGGGGTCGTTCCGGCTTCAATAAGGCCCTGTAATTGAACATCGCGACGCGCGTAGCCTTCCGTATTTGCATTAACGATATTGTTACCGGTCACTTCAAGTGAACGTCGATAGGCAGACAGGCCCGATGAGCCGATACTCAGAATATCAGCCATGATGATCAGTCCCTACCATGATTGACACCGTCGTCATGATGTCTTTCCATATCCTGACGCGTCGACATTCTTTTCAAATGAACGCTTGATCGCATCCGCGATGCCAAAGCGATTTTTTTTCGTCGCCAAATCGGCATAGGCTTGATCTAGCATTGACTGAAATGGCTTTTCTTCCTCGCTTTGGAAGAGGCCATCGTCGAGTTTGGCGTTATGCATCTCTTTGAGCATCGTTTGCACGAAAAGAGCCTCGAAACTCTTTGCCGCTTGATCCAGTGTTACTTTTGAGCCAACTTTTTTTGCATCATCAAGAGACAAAGCCGCATTGGCCAATGATTTATTGGAAACAGCTGTGCCTCTGGCGACGACTAAAGAAGTTGGATCAAGCTTGAGTGCGGTCATGATTGTGTGCCTTCTTCAAATCACAATCAATTCGGCATGAAGAGCGCCGGCTTGTTTTAGGGCTTCCAAGATCGCAACAAGATCGCTTGGCGATGCGCCAACTGAGTTGACGGCATCGACAATCCTGGAAAGCTGAACGCCTGGGGCAAAGAGGAACATTTTTGCTTTTTCTTGTTTCACGTCGATTTGACTTGCTTGCGTCACAGTATTCTGTCCGCCTTGTGCAAAGCCCTGTCCCGTTGCGATCCCACCTTGGCCCGTCGTGACGTTTTGGCTTTCCGTAATTCTTACGGTGAGACTGCCATGCGACACCGCTGCGGGCGTAAGAAATACACCGTCACCAATGACGATTGTTCCCGTTCGCGAGTTAACAATCACGCGCGCAGGCGGTGCCGATTGATCTACACGAATATCTTGGACGGCAGCCATGAAAGATACGCGTTGATTGACATCACGCGGTGCACTCACTTTGACGGTTGCGGCATCAATGGCTGATGCGGTGCCAGCACCCATTGTTTTATCAATAGCGTTGACGAGACGTTGCGCCGTTGAGAAATCGGGTGTGTGTAGATTGAGCATCATCGCCGGCATGGTTTCAAAAGGCGTCGCCACAGTGCGTTCAACCGTAGCGCCGCCAGGAATACGCCCGACAGTCGGCACGTTTACGGAAACCGATGATCCATTTGCACCCGACACACCCAAGCCGCCCACAGCGAGGCTGCCTTGCGCCATTGCGTAAGTTTCATTGTCAGCACCAACAAGCGGCGTCATCAATAAATTGCCGCCCACAAGACTTTTCGCTTTGCCGATGGCTGCGACCGTGATGTCGATTTTTTGTCCCGGCTTCGCAAAAGCTGGAAGGTCAGCTGTGACTATTACGGCGGCAGCATTTCCTGCGTTCAACGAGCTGGCATCGATATTTATACCAAAACGTGACACTATGCTCTGCATACTTTGAAGCGTAGCGGCGACGTTGCCATCACCGGAACCATTAAGTCCAACAACAATGCCATAACCAACAAGTTGGTTCGAGCGAACGCCCGCAACGCTTGCGATGTCTTTAATGCGTTCGGAAGGGATTCGTGGCGTTTCTTGCGAATCAGTCGCTGGGTTTGACGCTTGTTGCTGTGGTGGCACCGCTTGGGAAGTGGGTGCTGCCTGTTGTTGTGCAATCGCCTCCGTCGCGGGAAATGCGATCAAAAGAGCGGCGAGAGTGGCAATCACTTTTGTCATTATGAAACTCTGTCAAGCCATCACATTACGGGGACCATTAAATCGGCGCGGCCCAGCCAAAGAAACGGCCGAACCAATTTTGTTTTGTCGCATCGGCAAGATCGCCGGCGCCAGTGTAGCTGATATGTGCTTGCGCAATACGGCTTGAGTCAACAAGATTGCCCGGCTTGATATCCTCTGGACGCACAAGGCCGCTCACGCGAATATATTCCTCACCCTGATTGAGAGTGAGCATTTTCTGACCTTCAACCCACATATTCCCGTTTTCATAAACGCGCGTCACCATTACAGTCAGCGTGCCGTTCAAGCTGTTCGATTGATCGGCCGTGCCCTTGCCCGTATAAGATTGATCGGTTGATGAACTAAAATTGCCCGATGTCGAAATGGATGGATTTGTGAGGCCCAAAACACCAGTTGCGCCGAAGATTGATCCTGGCAATGTGGTGGCTGTGCTACCTTTGCGAGACAGTGCGCCGTTGGCTGATTTTGATGCTTGCGTCTGTTCAGATAAATTGATTGTCAAAACATCGCCAACAGAATTAGCGCGGCGATCGCCAACAAAAAATCCGGGCCTTCCGGCGGAGAAAATCGAGCCATCAATCGGCTTTTCTTGAACCGAGACGACCTTGTCGTAATCTTCCTGTAAATTAGCAGAAATCTTTTCTTCGCGCTGAGCGGAGCATCCCGTCAAAAAGATAAACGATGTAATCATGGTCAGGAGGAAGGCCTTCATGATCAATCTCCATTACACATTCTGTGTCAGAAATTTCTGCATATTGTCGACGGCACTTATGGCTTTTGAATTTACTTCATAAGCGCGCTGCGTCTCAATCATATTCACAAGCTCTTCAACGACATTCACATTTGAAGCTTCGAGCGCACCTTGCATCAGCTTACCTTGACCATTTGCGCCTGGAGCACCGACGATCGGAGCGCCCGACGCCCCCGTGGCCGCGAGCATATTTTCGCTCAGGGGCTTCAAGCCGCCATTATTTGGAAATGACGCAATTTCAATATTTCCGACGACTTGTGGTTCTGTTTGTCCGGGGATGCCGACAGACACGATCCCGTCGCGCGAGATCGTTATGCTTGATGCATTTTCTGGAATGGTGATCGCAGGCTCAAGCGAGTAGCCATTCGCTGATACGATTTGACCCGTTGAGCTCTTTGTGAAATTGCCGGCGCGTGTATAAGCGATTTGACCATCAGGCATGAGCACTTGGAAAAAACCTGCACCATCAATCGTCATATCAAGGGAATTATCGGTGTTGATAATACTACCCTGGCTATGAAGTTTTTCAGAAGAGACAATACGCACGCCAGTACCGATAGCCAGGCCCGTCGGTAATTGTGTATTTTCTGAGGTTTGTGCACCGACTTCCCGAAGATCTTGGTAGAGAAGTGTTTCAAAATTTGCGCGGTCACGCTTGAAACCAATCGTATTGACGTTGGCGAGGTTATTCGAAATTACGCTCATGCGCGCTTGCTGTGCGTTTAATCCTGTTTTTGCGACATTTAATGCATCAGGCATGGCTCACCCCACTATATTATCCTTAATGAATCAACTTGAAGACCGCATAAGTTTTGAGGTTTGGTCATCAAGATCCTGCGCAGTTTTTATGAGTTTTATCTGCATCTCATAAGATCTTTGTGTTTGAATAATCTCGACCATTGACTCAACAGCATCGACATTACTGGTTTCGAGTGAATTACTTACGATCTTTATGGTGGCATCATTGGCAGGAAAACGACCATCTTTTGGACGAAGAAAGCCATCAAGTCCGCGAACGACATTGTTTGCGGGAATATTGATAAGATCTATTCGACCTGCAACCAGAAGCGTATTTCCTTCGGCACCCACCGGCTTGTAGGAGATCGTTCCATCTTGACCGATTTCGATTTTCTCATGAGGGGGAATGGTAAGGTCGCCACCGCCACCTTGCACGAGCGTGTCATCGCCGAGTTTGAGTTTTCCGTCTGCGCGGACGGCCATGTCGCCACGACGCGTTAGAATTTTCTCACCTTTTTGATTGGTTGCGACCATGAAGCCCGAGCCGGATATCGCGACATCCAATGGACGGTCGGTGCTAATCAAGTTTGAAACTGTTGTGTCGACGCCGGCCGCTCCACGACGTGCGAAAACACGATCCTCATAGGATTTTGGATCAATTAAAAAGGCTGAGCCGATTGCGGTGTTTACATCGCGACGGAAGCCGATCGTGTTTAGATTGGCTAAATTTGCTGCTGTAATCTTCTGATTGTCGCTCAGAAGCCGCATCGTATTTAGCGAAATCTGTGAAATCCTATCCATGGTCCGTCCTGTCAACTTTTGAGGTCGTCGGTTGGGATGCCAAAAGCCTGACACACGCTCACAAGTTAGCAAAAGACGTGCCATTAACCATCACGACGGAAAAAGTGAGCTTAAATTATCAATCGCGATCTTAAAAAAGACCGCTCACGCCCAGCTGGGGCGAATAAATCAACTAAACGGGAGTTTCGGACCGCCCCGTTTCAAGCGGCCCGGCTCACTTCTTGTTTATCACCCACGGATCTGAATGATCGTCTGGGTGAGGGTTGTTTCGGTCTCGATCGCTTTCGAGTTCGCTTGGAAGTTACGTTGAGCCGTAATCAGGTTTACGAGTTCTTCGGTAATGTCGACATTCGAACGTTCGAGCGAGCCCGATTGGATCGACCCGAAGCCGTCGCCGCCGGCCTGGCCGAGATTGGCTTCACCCGAGACTGATGACGCAACATAATTCGAGTTACCGACCTGCTTCAAACCGTTCGGGTTGGCGAAGTTTGCGAGCATGATTTTACCCAAGGCCTGCGTCTGGCCATTTGTGTAGTTCGCTTTTACTGTGCCGCTCGCGTCGATATTCAAGCCATCGAGCTTACCAGATGTAAAGCCATCCTGTTGGAGTGACAACACCGAGAATGGTTGTGCAAATTGCGTCGAAAATTTACCGTAGTCGACGTTTAGGTTGATGAGGTTTGAACCATTGCCCGGATCAAAGGGTGAATACACGACACCTTCTTTAGGTGAAGCCAGTTTACCGATTGTGTCGAAAGTTAATTGGCCCTGATTGAGATAGAGAGGGGACCAATTAGGTTTGGGCTGTGTTTGTGTCGTGATTTTCCCATCGGCGTCAATAAAGAGTTTGTTTTGATCGTTGTCTTCTGCCTGTTTTAAGACGGTAACCACAGGGATCTCGCCTTGTTTCGTCGTTACGTTCCGAAGACCATAATTTGGTGAACCCACGACGTTGATTTGCGAGCTTCCGCCTGCCGTTCCGGATTGGAAAACCAGACGGTTGTTGTCGGGATCGAAGCGAACTTTAACGCCCGACACCGTTTTTCCCGTTTTCGGATCTTCAATCAGATTGACGCGCTCTTCGATTGAAGAAGCGAAAGTATCACCCGTATAAGCGCGCACAGGGAGCGTAACTGTGCCGACAATTCCGTCGATGGTAAAGGTCATCTTGTTTTCGCCCAAGCTTTCATTTGGAACAAAGGTCTGCGCGAGCGATGTGATGGCGCGGCTACCGATAGCGGTGGCCGAGGTAGATTTAAGGCCCGTGCCAGCCTTCTTTTGCACCTGCGCATCGGCATCTTTACCAATGCCAAGAAGATCGTTGTTAGATCCCAGGAAGGGAGAATCATCAGTCTTGCCGAGTGCGGCGCTTCCGAGCATGATGCCCGACACACTTGAGGTGCCTGTTGCACCCACAGCGTCTTTCGGACGGACTGTTCCGTTTAAGCGAACAGTTGAAACAAAGCTTGTTCCGTAATCATCACCCGTAATTGTGATTTTCCCTGTCTTTTCTCCATCTATTTCTTCCGAGGTAAGTGTGTAAATAGAGGAGGGAAGGCTAGCACCCTTAACCGTTTCAGATACTTTTAAAATATCTTGATCGATGTTTGAGGGGATCACGATCGAAAGCGGTGGAACGTCTCCCGCTTTTGCATCAAACGTCACAGTAAATGTTTCAGCACCATCCGTATAATTTAAGGTATAGCCAGCAAAAGCTGCACTTGCTTTTAAAGCCGTGTGGACTTTATCGGCAATTTTGGCCGCAGTGTTAAGTGTAGTTGGATCTATCGTAACATTCACGCCACCGACTGTGATGACAAAGGCGGTGGTTGAAGCCGTGGTTTTGAAAGTAAGTGTCTGTTTTTCAGCTGTATTTTCTCCATCTAGATCGTCGAATGCTTCCACAACAGCATCAGCCAACGCTGACCCTGTTACAGAAGCGCCAGTATGTTTATAAGTAAACGACTTACCATCAATGGCAATTGAAATTGTGTCGCCTTCTGCCAAGGTTGTGCTCGAGAAATCATAGCCGTCAATCTGGCTTTCCACGGCACTGTCATTATTGAGGGCCGCGCGGCCAATACGGATAGCACTTTGCTCACCGGTTGAACCAGAGACGAAAGAGAATTGTCTTGTGTCTTTGTTGTAAGTCACGTCAATGCCATAACGATGATCGGCAGGATCAAGGATTGGGTCGCCATTCGGCACAAGTTCGTCGCCCAACCAACGACTGCCGGCACGAATGAGCACGTTCGGGCTCGTTTGAACAGTTGGAACACCTAAATTGGAGGATGTGGGCGAAAAGACCTGCAACGAGTTGAAGCGGGCTTGTAATTCCGAAGCGTTCGGACCAATCAGATTTCGGTTCGGTGTGAAGGTCAGTGATCGTGTCGAGGGATCGTAGCCAACGGTCACCGGCCAAGTATCGGATTTGTCTGCGTCAACCCAATTTGCACTCTTTCCAAATTCCTTTGCACGAAGGTTCATCGCATCGTTCAAGCGGCTCTGAACGAGACTGACAAGATCACTGCGGGTTAATTGTAGATCGCGCTCAGGGGCTGCAACGGGTGTCGAGGCCGTGTCAGGAAGCGTCCCCGTAGAACCGGCATTGCCCAAGAGATCGATTTCAATCGGATTGATCAAGCCCTTCGGCGTTCCATTATCGTCCAGCGCAAAAAGATTGAGTTTGATTATGTCATTACCGGGAACGATCGTGCCGTCGATGCGCTTATAGGTATCAGTCAGTTTTACAAATTTATCATCTCCGAAGGCTTCATTGACAGCACGCGTCAATTCGGATGCCAATGCTGTACCCGTGTATTTACCGGCGCGAATGCTGACAGATACAGGCTGCGAATTGCCATCTGAAACCGTGAACATGTTTTTGCCCCAGTATTGGGCTGAGGCGTCAGTATTGCCACCCTCGCGGGTTTTAGACCAATTGGCTGGGTCATCGGTGATCGTGACAGTATTTGAGTCTGTATCGCCAAAATCAAAACCCAAAGCCTTGATGTTGATGCCGGTTGCTTTGGCGGGCGAAGACTGTGCTTTCTCAAGTTGATCGTCAAATTTATAGAGCGGATGCGGCGCACCGGCGACGAAGGTCGAGTCCAAAGACTGTGGATCTGAAGTGATTTCGCCAAATTTATTGATGTAAAGTGTTCTACCTTGCTCGTCTTTGGCAGTGATCAGAGCCGGATCAAGCTCTTTGTCGCCGACGTAAACATATGTCTGCCACTTGTTAAAGGGCGAAACATCCGTCGCATTTGAAGTCTTGACATAATAAATTGTAGCGATCGTTGGATTGCCGAGTGAGTCAAAAATTGTGATTGAGGTTGACTGGTTGAAGGTTGACGGATCTGTGCGATTGAATTGATAAGGGTTTGATTCCGTAAATTTGGGGTCATTCGGAATGATTGTCGCGTCTGCTGGCAAGTTAAGGCCGAGCTGGATGTTCGTGGTTGCCGCCGGTAAGCCTGAGTTTACCGGTAATTGAAGGTTTTGGGCCGATGATATTGAGGTCGAAGTCACGGAGCCGTCGGCGTTAACTGGGAAAACCTGCAAATATTGACCCTTAGAGTCGACCACATATCGGTCATTATTAACGCTAAAAGAACCGTTTCGTGTATAGACAGTTTGGCTTGATGTAAGACTTGGCTTCATGGCAAAGAAGCCTTGACCCGAAATTGCCAAGTCGAGCGCATTCAAAGATGAGCTGATATTACCTTGCGTGAATTGTTGTTTAATCGACTTCAAAATAGTACCCGAGCCGATGGCGCTTGAAGCATTTTGTAAAGGTGACGTGGCGAAGATGTCGCCGAATTCAGCGCGAGCACGTTTGAAACCTGTCGTACCGACGTTTGCAATATTGTTCGAAATCGTCGAAATATCTGCCTGAGCACCATTAAGGCCTGTGAGTGAGGTATAGAATGACATGGGCCTGCGTACCTTTCTTTTGATAAAGAGATTTTGTCACGTCTCTATTTAGAATTTGATGCTCTTGATGTCGGTCAGATTGATTTTACCAACACCTTCAACGGTGAATGTTTGTGGCTCAGTGCCTCTTGGGATTGATGCTTCGGTGATCGGGCCATAGACCTCCGTTGCCGCAGCGCTTTGCGTTGAGCCTGATGTCATGATGGCTTTCACGGTGTAGCTATTGTCGTTAATGGGTTCGCCTTTGGCGTTTTTGCCATCCCAGCTGAAGCCAACAAGGCCTGAGGGATTGGAACCAAGATCAATGGTTTTAACGAGCTCGCCCGTTAAACGTGAAATCTGAACGCTCAAACTCGTGGCAGCAGAGGGCAGATCAACGGCACCGCTGATGCTGCCGGTTGAATCGGCAAGTGCGACTGAACCCGGAACAAGGACCGTACGACCGACAAAACTTGCCGCGGTGGCAATACGATTTTGTGCAATTTCTGATTGCACGCTCGACATCGTTTTATTGAGCTGCTGGATGCCTGTCACTGTTGAGAATTGTGCCATTTGTGCAATCATCTCGGTGTTGGATTGTGGTTGGAACGGATCCTGGTTTGAAATTTGGGCAGTCATCAATTTAAGAAAATCTTCTTGACCCAGGGTCGTCTTTGGTCCACTCGCAGCTTGCGCATCTGAAAGTTTCTTTGCGCCGATCTTGGAGAGAAGGGCGTCCAGGGACTGCTGCGCTTGGTTTGAGATATTCGACGTGGCCATGGCGAGGTATTCCTAAAATTTATTTTCCGACATTGAGTGTTTTGATGAGAAGCGCCTTCGCAGTTGAGAGCACCTCAATGTTATTTTGATACTGACGCGAACTCTCGAGCATATCGATCATCTCGGCATTCGTATCGATTGGCGGTGCGTAAACATAACCCTCACGATCAGCTGAGGGATGGTTTGGCGCGTAACGCTTCTCGGGCGGCAGAGACGACTTTGAAATGGCGGTTACGTCGACGGTTGCGATGCCTGTTTTTTCCATGACATCATGATATTGTGCCTCAAAGACTGGCTTGATTGGACGAAAGACCGTGTCCGGATTGCCGGAAACTGATGCCGCATTGGCAAGGTTTGAGGCGATCGTGTTGAGACGCACTTGCTGTGCCGCCATTGAGCGGCTTGCCACGTCAAAGATTGTTAGCTTGTTTGCCATTATTCGCCCTTCAGCGCCTTGCGCATCGAGTTAATGCGGCCATTGAGAAAATTCAGGGTCGCCTCGTAGTGTGTTGCGTTTTCGGCAAATTGAAGTTGTTCGACATGCAGCTCCACGGTGTTTCCATCAAGTGAGGGTGAGAGGGGCACACGATAACGCACTTCGGCAGACTGAGCGGTGCCACCGACATCGATGTGGGCTGACGCGGTTTTTGTGAGTTCGCCGCTGTTCATTGCACTTTTGTAGGCGGCTTCAAAATCGATATCGCGCGCCTTAAAATGCGGCGTCGCGGCGTTCGCGATGTTTGAGCCAAGTATTTCCAAGCGCTTCTGTCGTAATGACAGGGCGGTGGCATCGGCTTTGAAGAGTGCGTCTAGGCTGTTCATGGGTCCCGTCTCGTCGATCCCTGAGGAACGCGTTGCGAGACAATAACAGCAACTTCTATGCCAGTTTTATTCTGCGAGCTATGGTTAACGCTCGGTTAAAATGCTCAAACGAACCCTGCCGGTGGATTTTTCTTAATGTCTTGCCCCATGATCTGGCGCAACGCAGCCGCAAAATGGCTTGCGCCCCGGCGGCGTTTCTCTTCGCCGTTGAGATCACGACGCAAAATGACATCCCCGGCCCAATCGGGACCCTCAAGCGTGTAGCCGCCATATTCTTTAAGGAGCGCTCGGATGGCGTCGAGAAATTCTTGTTGGTTCATGCAGACCTCACCATGTCAGGCGAAGAGGTCAAAGGCCACGCGTCGCTCTGTGGGTGTCGTGGGTAATCGCGAGACCATGGCATAGAGGGTCGAAGCATAATGATGCATAAAAACCGGCTCGAGCGCGATGCGTGCCTCGAGGCGGGTAAGAGCGGGAATGGCGTCAGATGGCGCGCCGCGCTGATTATAGACGAGCCGCAACGGCTCGTCTGGACTGACGCTCGGCCGCATCGGATCACCGCCACGTGAGGAAGGTTTGCGTCGAGCTTCCGGGGAGAAGGGCAGGATGGCCGCCGACGCGTCGGTTGGCGGCAGATTATCGGGTGACGCGCCGCCGACTTCGGCCAATGGCCGCGGCGTGGTCGGAACATCTCCAATGGCGGCAAGGCGTTGCGCAGCGGTAAGCGGCGGAAGCACGGCGTTTTGCACCGATTGACGGATGGAGAGTGCGTCTGAAATTGCCATGTCGACCCCAACGGCAGGCGACGCTCCCTAGGCGCGGCTCTGTCGTTAAAGACATTATTTAATTGAAATTGATCCATGGCGCTACAAAAAAGGTTAGCAGACCCCGACACTCGCCCGTTGGGCCAGTTTTCAAAGAGGGCTTACGATGATTGTCCCCCGTTTGCAGAAATCAACCGGCTGATTTCAGGGGGATTCAGAGTTCAATCAGAGGCTCCTTAGGGTCAATTATGCTTAAAAGATCATCCAATTCGTTCAGCAGCCGTCCGAAGCATCTCGCTGCCGGCCTGAAGCGCACGCGAGCTGCCATTGTAGGCCTGCTGGGCCGAGATCATATTCATGAGCTCAGAGGTAATATCGACATTGGATTGCTCGAGATTGCCTTGTGCAAAGACGCCAAGGCCATCAGAGCCCCCGCGACCAAATTGGGGGGGGCCTGAGTCGTTGCTCGTGGTGTATCGTGTATTGCCTATCGCTTTAAGGCCATTGTCATTTTCGAAGCGTGCGACAGCGAGATAGGTAACTTTATTGATTGAGCCGTCAGCCGCATTAGCCACCGATAAAAGGCCTTGGGCGTCGACGGTAATCGACCCCAGATTCGCCGGATTGTTGCCGACAGCTTTGAAAATATTTATCGCTTGGAGATTAGGGTTTTGGAGCCCTCCTGCAAGCGCCGGATTGCCCATGACGGGCGCGCCACTCTCATCTACGAGAAAGCCATCGAGTGTAATGGTGAGAGTGCCAGCGCGAGAAAAACTCAGATCGCCCTCGCCCGTGGGATTGGCGGGATCTCCGAACACCATGTAGCCTGCGCCTTGCAGCGCGACATCGAGGCTACCGCCTGTCTGCTTTAGGCTGCCTTGTTCAACCGAACGTCGCATGGCGATTGCCATGACGCCCTTACCAGCTTCTGAGCCCGGGCGGGTCGACGTGCTTTCCCCCATGAAATCAGCAAATTGAGCCATCGACTTCTTAAAGCCGGTCGTGCTCGCATTGGCGAGATTGTTCGAGATCGTACTCAGCTGTTTTGAGGCAGCGGTCAGTCCTGTGAGTGGCGTGCGAAGCATAATCGATCCTAAAATCAGCGTTCACGATGCGCCCGTATTCAGGCGCAATAATCCAAAAATGGATCAGCAAGTCTCATGCCATCAGGGTGTAAACTCTCTCGTTCGGGAGGAATTGCCGTCTCAAAAACCTGCCGTTAAAGTCGCGCCGCTTTTTGTAGGTAGGTTTTTATGAGTGAGTGCGCGTCATGATCAGCCCCAAATTATTGCAAGGCTTCAAAGCGAAGTCGCGGCAGATCGTTCCGGTTCCGACCCCGATCGCTGATGTGCGGGTCGAGCTCATTGCCCTCATCGATGATTATTGGCGCTTCTATTGCAATCCGAGTGATTACTCCTATCTCGAAACCCGGTTTGATCCGCGGAGCGGCAACGCTTATGAAGTTCATGTGCCGGGGCGCTGGCGGCATTCTCACAATATTGTCGAGCGTCGTGATGGCATGACGGTCATCTCAATTGAATGGCAAGGGCGCTTTTTGCCGTTAACGCGAAAAGGCGATCAAGAAATCGTTTTAGCTGTCTCTACTCCTGAAGTGGTTGAACAAATTCTTGCTGAAATCAAACATGCGGTGAAACTTGGCAAGCTTGATCAATGGCTTTTTCGCGAATTGCCTCCCCCGATTTAGCCTTCGCCCATCCATTCACGCAATTGACTGATCGCAGCCTTTTTGATTTGTGATACGCGACCAATGGAGATGGACAAGGTCTCGGCAATTTCTTCGAGATTCATCTCTTCAACATAATAAAGCTGCAAAACCATTGCCGTGCGCTCATTGAGCTTTTTGAGATTTGCAGCGAGCCTCTCGCGCAATTCGCCGGTAAGAAGAGCGTGTTCTGGCGTTGGTCTCTCGTCAGCAAACCATACCGAGTGATCGTCATAGATTTCGTCGAGTGACTTGTGGGCATACTTTGCAACTTGGCCGTACCAGACTTGTAATTCAGAAATGCCGATCCCGATTTTTTCTGCGATCAAGCTTTGATTATCAGGATCTTTACCCTCGTCGAGAAGACCGCGACGCGCCTGAGCGATCCGGTCGCGACGCTGAACGGCGGTGCGCGTTAAATTGAGATTATTTCTCACGTGATCGATTAATGCTCCGCGCACTCGGATTGATGCGTAAGCGCCGAAAGTGGCTTCACCTGTATCTTGAAATCGTTGGGCCGCTTCAACAAGCGCTGTCATTCCGATTTGAATGAGATCGTCAATGTCGAGAAGATCGCGGACGCGACCATGAATTTGCCACGCGATTTTCCGCGCAAGCGGCATATGAAGGCGTACGCGTTCATTGATGTCCTGAACGCTTAAAGCTTGCGTTGGATAGGCTTTGAGACTCATGGCTCAGGTTCCAAACGCTTTTTGTTCCGTCGAAAGTGTCGGGCGGAAGAAGCCAATTGAACCTTCATCAACTGCAGGCGGCGTCGTCGTATGAAGCTTTTCGGCGATCCGCATAATGGCTTTTGCTGAAACAGAATTCGGAAAACTCGACACAACGGGCTCACATTTCCCAACGGCGTGCGCAAGTCGCTCGTCTTCCGGAACTGTGCCAATGTGATTGAGTGTCACTTTCAAAAAGCGATCCGTAATGGCCCGAAATCGCGTGAAGATTTGAGCGCCTACCGCGTCATTGGCCGCGCGATTGATGATCACGTCGAAACGATCGCGACCTGTGTCTTGATGCAATACTTTGATCGACGCATAGGCATCAACAAAAGCAGTCGGCTCGCCAACAACAACCACGATCACACGATCGCAGGCAGCTACGAAATCGATGACATTAGCTTCGATACCTGCTGCGGTATCGACAATCAAGTGATCAATTGTGCCGGAGAGTTCAGAAAAATTTCTGATAATTTCTTGGCGCTTCTCGACGGAGAGCCCCATGACCTCTGCAAGGCCGCTGCCGCCAGCGATCATCTTCACGCCCAGAGGCGATTCAACAACGGTCTCAGCCATCGTGCATTGACCCGAGAGCGCATCAACGATTGTGCGATTGGGTCGGCAACCCAAAACGAGATGTGCATTGGCAAGCGCGAGGTCGGCGTCGAAAATGCCAACGCGTTCGCCGGCCTTATGGAGGGCGAGGGCGAGATTGACGGAAAGAATTGTCTTACCGACTCCGCCTTTTCCGCTCGTGATGGCCGTGGCCTGAGGACGTTTCATATTACGCTACCGACGCTACGTGATCATTTACAACAAAGGTCAGTTCAGCTGTTCGGCTTCGCTGCCCACGAGGCTCGAATGAATGACGCTTTCGAGCATATCCGAATCAGGTTCCATCAATCCTTTCACAAGATGCGAGGTCGAGGCAAGAAAGGCAACGCCCGGGCCGCGCAAGCTCAAAAGGCTGAAGGTTGAAAGCGAGAGCGGTGCTTCATCGAGCTTTGTCAACGCCAATGCATCAAGATTAGGGTAGCGCGACAACATGCGATCCACCGCATCCGTTGACAGATTGGCGGCAATCGCGCCGACATTATACATTTCGGGCAATTCATCACGGTGACGTTCGAGGATATCGAGCAAGACACTATTTTCATGCGGCTGGCTCGGCATATCGATGAAGAGAGACAAACGCTGGCCAGAATTTGTGGTCAGTTTGGCAAGTTCAGAAGGATGCTCGACATCGATCACCGGGACATCGAGAATTTTGCCATAAGCACGCAATTGTTCAGCGGCACCAAAACGATTGGCGTCGGCATTCACAAAAGTGAGTTTTTCATCGGGTGACTCCAAGCGGGCTTTCGCAGCCAATTGCGCGAGCAATGTTGTCTTGCCCGAGCCGCTGGGACCGAGTGTTAACACAACGCATGGGCCACCGGTTAACTTTGGCGGCGCCTTATGTAGCATCCGGTCAGCCAAAAATTTGGCAAAGCGGCGATCAGGATCGATTGAAGCAAGCGCGCCTGATTGTGCGAGAAAGACGGAAATCAGCGCCGGCGAGGCGCCTGCAGATTTCAGCCCACTCATCATGACTTCCTGACCGAGCATCGCACGGATTTCTTTAACTGATTGTTCGATGGCATCGAGGCGACGATCATGAAATTTTGGTGATTCAACTGCAGCGGCTTCTTGGGCCTCCGGTGCGTCTATCTTTGGCTCTTCGCTTTTTGGCGAAGTTGCTTTGGCCTTTTGAGCGGGGCGGAATTGAAACCCTGAGGGGCGCAGTAATTCTTCTGCGCGACCGCTTTCAAGAAGAATGTCGGCGAATTTTTGTGAGGGGTTCTTCGATGTGGCGGGCTTTTTCAGCACATCGCTTGTCCGCTCGGCAATCACATCGGCCTGCTGCTTTTTTTGTGCTTTTTTCAAACGCGCCAAAGTCGGCTCTTCATCATCTGCATCATAATTTGAAGCCCCCTTGGCTGGGTGGCCGGCAACAATCTCGATGCCTCCTGGGACTTTGCGTGTCGAGAGGATGACCGCATCTTCACCATAATCGCGCATGATCCGGGCCATGGCTTCACGGCTGTCTTCCGCCACGATTTTTGTGCGTTGCATCATGGTTCACTCTCCTCAGGACGCGCCGCCAATTATGGCGACAACATTGATACGTTTGGTTTCAGGAAGTTCTTTGAAAGACAAAACAAGACCATCGGGAGCGGCTTGTCTTACGAGGCTTGCAAGTTCGCGACGCAAAATCGGTGTTGTAACAACGACAAGCGTTTTTCCGGTTTTAGCCAAAAGATTTGATTGCTCTTCAAAAGCTTCGATGAGTTTGCGCGCGAGACCCGGTTCTATCGCATTGCCCATCGCGCCATTTTGCTTGGCGTTCTGAATCATCAATTGTTCAAGCCCAGTATCGAGCGTGACAATCGGCAACTCTTCTTTCGGTGACGAGATGCGTTGGATCAGAATTGGCCCCAAAGCAATACGTGCCGCTTCAATGAGATCCTCCGTTTCGCGACCCTTCGAGCTCGAGACTGCTTCAAGAATACGCTTCATGTCCGAGATTGGAATCTGCTCAGCAACCAACGACTTCAACACTTGCGTCAGTTGCGGCAGCGAGACGATTTTCGGCACGACCCCTTGCACAAGATTGGGTGCTGACTTGGCAAAATG
This sequence comes from Alphaproteobacteria bacterium, assembly GCA_016870035.1. Classification (GTDB taxonomy): domain Bacteria; phylum Pseudomonadota; class Alphaproteobacteria; order Rhizobiales; family Beijerinckiaceae; genus CAIUPE01. Next base: position 19,994 of record VGCJ01000006.1, on the reverse strand, counting down.
ATCTACGATTTCTTGAACATCGTCTTGGCCCAGCAGGTCCGCTCCACGTTGCACCAGCAATTGATGAAGATGTGTTGCAATCACAGAGCCCGCATCAACAACTGTATAATCTGCAGCAAGGGCTCGCGGTTTATCTGAAGGATCAATCCATACGGCGTCGAGACCGAATGTGGGATCTTTTACGGCTTGCCCTGGAAGAACCACATTTGAATTTGCACCTTGAATGGCAAGTAACTTGCCATTGATCACTTGGTCCTCGGCAGCAATCACGCCGGCGATCGTGATGCGATAGGCAGAAGGCATGAGTGAGAGATTATCTCGAATGCGCACTTGCGGAATGATGAAGCCAAGATCACGCGAAACCTGTTTACGAATGCCGGTAATGCGCGACACAAGCGCACCACGCGCCGCATCTTCAATCAATGGGATGAGGCCATAACCGACTTCGATCAATAGTGGTGTTGTGTTTGCCACATCATTGATTGTGACTTCACTTTTATCCTCGTCTTCGGCACTGCTTTCCAAGCTGATGGTTGGCTTTGTTGCTTCAAGCGCTTGTTCTTCAGTTTCTTTCTTGTCGCGCTTGTTCACAAAATGCGCGATGGCAGCAGCTCCGGCGGCCGCGGTGAGAAACAGAAGATGCGGCATGCCGGGCAAAATGCCAATCAAAGCGAGAATGCCGGCAACCGGATACCATGCACGACGTCCACCGATTTGGTGCAACAGTTTTTTTGAAAGGTCAGACTCGCCCGATTCACGTGTCACGATCACGGCCGTTGCGATCGAGAGCAACAGCGAAGGAATTTGGGCCACGAGACCGTCACCAACGGTGAGAGTCACATAAGTTGACGCCGCTTCGTTCGCCGGCAAACCATGTTGCACCATGCCGATGATCAAACCGCCAATAATGTTTACGGTAAGAATGAGCACGCCGGCGATCGCGTCGCCTTTAACGAATTTGGTCGCACCATCCATCGAGCCATAAAAATCTGACTCGCGCGCCACTTCCTCGCGGCGTTTACGGGCAATGTCGGGGGTGATGATCCCGGCGTTCAAATCGGCGTCGATGGCCATCTGTTTCCCGGGCATGGCGTCGAGTGTGAAGCGGGCCGCGACTTCCGACACGCGGCCGGTGCCTTTCACGATCACGACCAGGTTGATCACCATCAAGATGATAAAGACGAGAATGCCGACGACAAAATTGCCGCCGATGACAAATTCACCAAAAGATTCAATGACATGGCCAGCAGCGGCGGTACCTTCATGCCCATGCACGAGCACGACGCGGGTCGACGCGACGTTGAGCGCGAGGCGGAGGATGGTTGCAAAAAGCAGAATGGTCGGGAACGCCGAGAAATCGAGCGGCCGATACATATTCACACTCACCATCAGAATCGAGAGCGAGATGACGATATTGGCGGTAAAGAAGATGTCGAGCAGGAAGGGTGGGATTGGCACCACCATCATGACGATGAATGCCACAAGCGCCAAAGGCAGCAGCAGGGATTGCGCCCAGCGTCCACTGCCAGCCTGTTGGTTTATCGACAGTGCGTCGCTCACAATCGTCCCCGCCTCATGTCGGAATCCCGACGAATTCACTCAAAATGTCCACTTGGCCCTTGTTTTGGGTGGGTTTCGCGGTGGTTCGGATAGGCGAAAGCAAGGGGTATGCCAGCGGGAAAAATTTTGTATCGCAGCGCAGTCGGCATGGAATTTGCTGAAAGGATTTTGACCTATTTCTCGATGCAGAGGTTACGCCTTGAGCGTGATTCTGAAGCCTGCAAAGGATGTACCGCTGTGAAACTCTCTCATCTTGCTCTTTTTACCACCCTCGCTTTCTCAGGCGCTTTGCTCTCTGGCTGTGCGACCGCCACTGATAAAACAAAGTTGGCGGCGGCAACGCCGGCTGCAGCGAACTTAGCTAAGGCGGCTCCGGTTGAGACGGGCGCCATTCGGGGCATCGGTTATGCAGCCATTTCCATCCAGCCCGGCCGCACTCGGGTGCAAAAGCAATTGATGGCAATCCGTGCCTCACGCTTGATGGCGATGCGCGAACTAGCCGAGAAGATTTATGGCCTTGATCTGAATTCCTATGCGTCTCTCTCAGAAGGCGTGATGCAGGCCGATACGTTGCGCGGCTCGGTCGCCGGCATCGTGCGCAGCGCGCGCACAGTATCAATCGGACCGATCAAGAGTGACATCTACGAAACAATTTTGGAAATCGATGCGTCGGATGCTGCCGCAATGGTGGCGCAGGGCGCCCCTAAATATAAGTGAACTTCATAATGCGGTGCATTAGTATTATTATCTTCAGCGCGGCCTTCGCTCTCCTGACACTTAATCAAGTGATGGCAGGTACGCGGCTTGTCCATGCTGTTGGACGCGCCGCCATTGCCAATGGCGATTTGGCGGGCGCGCGCAAATCTGCGCTGGCAGAGGCGCTTTATGATGCTGCCGGTCAGGTGCGTATGTCTGTGCGTGGTTCGACGATGGTTTCAGACGCTGGAGCACTCCGAGAAGAAAGTGGTATCATCGTCTCAGGTCAATTGAAGGGTTATCAAGTTCTCGATGAGCGTCGTGAAGGGGATCATTTCGTTGTCACTATCAATGCACTTGCCAATACGGAAGAAGGCGAATGCGGCTCTTCCAAAAAATCAGACGTAGCGATTGGTGCCATTGATATTCGTGTAGCGCCAGGTTTGACCGGACGCGTTGAGCGACAAGGTCGTGAAGGTGTCGAACGTCTATTTTCAGTTTTGAATGAAGAGCCCTCTTTGCGCGCAGTAGATGATCGTCGTTTTAACCCCGTGACCCGTAGCGCGAAAGCGGTGAAACAAAATCTCGGGTATTTGGCGATTGTTGAAAATTATCGTCCTACGCCCGGTGTGTTGCGTCTTGATGGCATTGTGAAGCTTGAGCGCACGCGAATGAGCAATCAATTCGTTACTGAAACGGCGATCGACGTGACTGCGGATCTGCAGATTGTTGATACGATGACCGGAGCTGTGCGCGAGCGCATTGTCGAGCGCGCACAAGTGCCGCTTGAGTCCCGGGTATGGGGTACAAATATTTTATTACCCCCAAATATAACTGGCAGTTTTGATGATCTTTGGCAAGAAGTAGCGGCGCGTGTCGCGGATCATGTGGGGTGTGATAACGTGCGCGCGGTTGTTACATCCGTCTCCGGTAATAGGGCAACACTTTCAGCGGGCACTTCTAATGGCGTGAAGCCGGGCGACTATTTCTTGGTCGAGCTTCCTTCAGAAACAAAAAATTCTTGGCAGATTATTCGTGTTGAATCTGCTGGCGCCAATCAGTCTGTTGCACGTTTGATGAAACCCAAACCCATAATCCAAGCGAATTCTATTGCGGTGTTATTACAATGAAAATGCCGTTTTGCACTCTCATTGTCAGTATTATGATGGCCCTTGGTATTATGTCTCACGCAAATGCTGACGATGCAAGCTGGAATGCAGAAGATTTAAAAGAAGTCATTCGAGCCTATTTTGAAGCCAGTGGCCGCACGCTTCCGCCAGACGCGCGCATCGGACCTCTTGATGATCGGATGAAGATATCCGCGTGTTCGGTGAAGCCAGATGTGCAGCCACGCAGCACCTATAGTTCAAGTCTTGACGTGTCGTGTGCCTCGCCAAAATCTTGGAGCTTTACTCTTCGCGTTGATGGCGTCGATACGCCGGCGACGGCGACTGTGCCGCGTTCGGTAACAGCTGGTGGTCCAATCAAACAATGGTCAATTGTTGTGCCGCGCCTTGCTTTAGCCGCGGGTACAATTTTGAGGAGCGATATGCTCGAGGAACGTTTAACCTCACAACCCCCAGGTGGCGCCTTGATGAGAGGTGTCCAAGAAGCGGTGGGTTTACGTTTGATAAGTGCGTTGCAACCGGGTAATGTTTTGACAACGCGTAATGTCGCGCGGGCTCCAACCATAATGAAAGGCGAAGCCGTTAAATTGGTTGCGGAAGGTGATGGATTTTCTATTTCAGCGACCGGTCGGGCCGAAGAAGACGGTTTCGAAGGCGATCTGGTTTCGGTCCGCAATATAAGAAGCGGAATTATTCTGTCCGGTCGTGTTGCCCAAAGTGGTACAGTGATTATTCGTTGAGTCAGGATTTGTGTTGTGGAACAAGTGACCGATACGGGCTTTCTTGACGCCGTGGGCCGGACTGCTGAAATTTTGACTGCGATCGAACGGTCAATCATTGATGAGAATCGCCCCGCAATCGAGAACCTTACTATTGATCTCCATGCGGAAATGTCGGGGTTCATCGGGCGAGTGCCCGGCTCGCCGGAAGATCATGCCGCCGTTGTCCGCATTCATGAAATGACAATCAAACTCGAGAAATTGCTTGCCGACCGGATGGCTTCCAAGGATAGTGTTCCTGTTCGGCGCAAGCCGAAACATCGTCCGGGCCTTGTGACCTATCAAGCCTGACCGGACATCTATTGTGTGGTGTGTGTTTTCGGCGTGAAAGTTTTCCATGGTTGCGTCTGATTGGTTCTTGTTCGTTGTTCTTATTGTTCTGTTTGGTGCGGGCCCTGTTCTGGCTGCACTTATTTTTTTCGAACTTCGTCATCGTAAGGCTCAACTGGCGCTTGAAGCTCGCCTTGAAAAACTCTCCGATCAGATGGGCGGATTGGACTCGAACACCGTCCGTTCAAGCATCACGCTTGAAAGCTCATTCACGGATGCGATCCGTAAAGTTCAGGCAGAAATCAAATCGCTTGAAATTGTCTTTCGGGGCGCTGGACAAAGTCCTCGTGAGAATCCCGAGTCGGTTGATGCTGCCATTCGTTTGGCGCGTGAAGGGGTGTCAAGCGATCTGATTGTTGCCAAGACCGGATTGCCTGTTCACGCCGTTGAATCAATCATTTCACTTCATGGACGGCGTTAAATTTAAACGGTATTAGCGCTTTTTGTTCTTATCGCGATCAAGGCGAAGAATTGCGCCTGTTGTCATTTCTAATTTAGCGGCATCATCCAAATCAGCAAGCGCTATTCGGGCGCGTGGTAGAAAACCGTCTTTTACTGCCGTGTCGCGGAGAAATTTTGGCCCACCCATTGCCAATATAATAATGCTCGCAATGTAAACAACAATAAAGCCCAAAGTGCTTGTGGCGTAACCGAGCCCATACATGAAAATTGTTGCGCCCATCATTTGCCAAAGCCGGAAATATCCATAGGCAATGATCGGGAAAGGAAGCCACAGAGCTGAGATGCGTTCGGGCAGCAAAAGAAGTGAATCTTCAAGTCTTATTGCGGAATAGAACGGTGTCCAAAAACCTTTCACTTCGAGGTTAACCTCTTCTTGCAAGGGAAATGGTTCGAGCGTGATCCCCGTGGCCCCGCCCTTAGTTGCAACTTTGAAAATGATCTTGTCACGCAAAACCGTGATCCACTCTTTTTCGGCGCCGATTTCTTCAAGAATGCTTGGCATTTCTAAAGCTTCGAGTGGTTCACGTTTGCCGATTTTCAGAAGAATATCGCTCGGTAACAAACCGAGTTTGTCGCCGGGAGAGAGTTTTTCGACCTCGGTTACGCGAACCGCAGTGCCGGAAAAAGTTTCTTTGGCCATGAAACTCTGGCTCTCACTTAATCCGTAATTACGGATATCTGATGGTGATATCGGGTTGTGGTGCCGCTTTCCGGTTTCGGGCCGCCTTTTGCGCCTCGATGGCTGCTATGCGCGTAGCCTCTGCCTGTTGTTTTTTTACAATTTCCTCGATCTGTTTTGCAAGGTCAATCTTTGGATTTGAGGCTTCCATCGCTTTGATTTGTTCCCTTATCGCATCAGCGATCTGGGCGACTACAAGTTTATTAGACGCAACCAAATCCTCGATGATTTTGCGTGTGGCTTCTTGCAGATTGTTCATCGCCTCCGAATTTTCGGCGATTTTGCCTTGAATTGCTTGTTGATTTGCGAGGTCACCCTGCATGAGCGCCTTGATTTCTTCTTGTTGTGCCATCAGAGCGGCAAGGCGCTTCTCCGATTCGCTTGCAGCCTTCTCAACCCGCGATGCCGCTGTCGTGAAGGCGTTCACTTCCTCGGCGAAAGCCATCAAAGCATCACGGTTCACATTGGTCATGGAATCAAAGCGGTTCATGGCCTTGAAATAGAAGGCGACTGAGATGCCAAGGGCAATAGACGCCATGAAAAGAAAGATAACACCAGTCGAAATCAATAATTTGTTCGAGCGTGACGCTCCAGCAACAAGTTCCGCAACTTGCTTCTTGATTTTATTTACATCTTTACTGGCTTCGGCAGTTGTCTCTGCTGTGGCAAGCGCAATCTGAATAGCTTCCTCAATCGAGGGTGCTTTTGCTTTTGTGTCGTCTTTGCCCGCCGCTTTTGCTTTGACTTTCTCCTGATCAGCGCCTTCGCCCGCTTCCGACGAAGCGTCCGCGGCGTGTTGATCGTCCGTATGCGCTTCGACAGGAGCGGCGGCTTTTACTTCGGCCTTGGGAGCGGCTTTTTCGGGCTTTTTACTCATGATGGGACATCCTTAAGCGAAAATTCTTTGACCGGCTGACTTTGGCGCATGCGACATGGTTTTCCCGAATTGACTAGCACATCTCGTGCCGGGTGCTGCCGCGAGCGCATACCAAATGCCCGACAGCCATATGGCCAGGTTGGTTGATGTGTCACATAGAAATTAAAGCATCCATGGCATGACATTTCAGAGGAGGCTGGGTCAACCTTATGCGACACGGCGACGCTCCATTAGTCGGCCGGTCATATCAAATTGAAGTTCTTTTGGTACCTCAATATCTGGCTTTTCGCCTTCAGCGCCGGCATGGAACACAAAGCTCAATACGGTCGCGACCGCACGATAAAGCTCCGTATGAATTTCGCCGCCAATTTCGGACGTGAAATAGATGGCGCGGGCGAGCATCGGATATTCGAGTACCGGCATCTTTTTCTCAACCGCCTTTTCACGGATCATTTTGGCGATGGCGTCCGAGCCTTTGACAACGACTTTCGGAGCGGTCCCTTTCACAAAATCATAACGTAAACCAACCGCAAAATGTTGTGGATTGGTGATAATCACCTGGGCTTGGTTAATATTGGCGACTGAGCCTCTTTCAGCTGCCTCGCGTTGCAATTTTTGAATTCGGCTCTTGATTTCTGGAGATCCATCGGTCTCCTTCATTTCGTCTTTCACTTCCTGCTTCGTCATCATTAGACTTTGCTGGTGACGGTACCATTGATAAAGCGCATCACCCGCAGCGATAATAAGATTTGCGAAAATAAGAACGAGCAGAGTTGATGCCAAGATGTATCCCGCATGGCTCAATGCGGTTTCAAAAGGCATACGTCCGAGTGCCATCACTTCCGGGAGGCGATACAGAATATAAATAGCGCCTATAATTCCAATCAAAATTGTTTTTCCGATCGATTTCACAAGCTCAAACAGGCCGCCAATACCGAAGATACGGCTAAAACCTTTCAAGGGTGAGAGCTTGTTAAATTTGAAACCAATATTTGCAGTCACAAAATGGAAACCGCCGAAAGCGATTTGTGTTGTAATCAGAATAATCACAAGCGGAATTGTAAAAAAGATCAATGGTAATGAGATATCGGCAATGCCTGCTACGAAGGCTAAAGGAAGTGGTAAATCGCGTTGTAAGAAATCAGAAAAATCAAGACTTTTTCGAAAGGCCGTAAGGAATTGATTAAAATAATAATATCCACCAATGAAAATCTGAAGCCCGCCGACGAGTAAAACGGCGAGCATCAGCAACTCTTTCGAAGTCAGAATTTGGCCTTTTTCAAGCGCGCGTTCGAGTTTTCTGCCCGTTGGGGCTTCTGTGCGTTCTTGACCCTCGTCGGTCTCAGCCATCAGGCGCTCCTCCGTTGAGAATCAAGTTTCGGGCGCGATTGGCTGTGTCATCAAGAATGCCTGCCATGCTCGCTGTAAGTCCGGGAAAGGCCACAAGCATCAATGCAAGCCCTGCAAGAATTGATATCGCGAAACCCACTGAAAATAGATTCATTTGCGGGGCGACGCGTGTCAAAATACCAATCACAAGTGTGACGAGGAATAATGCAACGATTATGGGCAAGCAGGCCAACATGCCTGCCGTGAAAATCAATGCACCTGCTTTGGAAATTCCGATCAGCGCGTTTACACCGAAAAAGGCAGCTCCAATGGGCAGAGCATCATAACTCGCGGCAAGAAGCTTCAATAAAATATGGTGACCTTCAAGTGTCAAAAATGACAAGAGCATCATGATGCTCAAAAACTGACTGATGACAGGAGATTGCGTACCGGTTTGCGGATCAACCACCGCTGCGAAACCTAAACCTGTTGACGTTGCGATTTGTTCACCGGCAAGTTGGACGGCGGCGAAACCTATTTGGAAAATAAATCCGATGGCTACACCAACAATAACTTCACCGGTAATCGCCAAAGCGCCAATTGGCGACAGCAAATCAATTTTCGGCGTTGCCACAGCTTGAACCAACATCACTCCAATTGCTAATGAGATTACGATACGAATAGGAATAGAAACGCTTGAAGCGGAGAAGATTGGTGCCGCGAGCATCATCGCAGAGATGCGAATAGAAACGAGCATAAACGCAACAAGAGTGTCGAGAAGTGCCGCGTTATCAAGGATGATCATCGGTTTATACGCCCAATTTCGGCGAACACGGTTTGAAAAAAACTTGTGATCGTCGCCATCATGAAGGGGCCTGCAAGCAAAAGTACAATTCCGACAATGAAGAGTTTAGGCACGAAGGCCAAAGTTGCCTCATTAATTGAAGTTGCAGCTTGAAATATGCCTATGATCAAGCCAACCACAAGACCCGCAAGCAGCACTGGAGTTACAGTGAGAACCGTGCTCAGAAGCGTCTCATGACCGATAGCGATGAACTGTTCATATGCCATAATATTATAATCCGCGTGTGAAGCTTTCGACGAGTGAATTCAAGGTCAGCGCCCAACCATCAACGATCACAAACATCAAAAGCTTAAAGGGAAGAGATACAAGCATAGGGGACAGCATCATCATGCCAAGCGACATGAGAATGCTTGAAACAACAATATCGATAACAAGAAAGGGCAAGAAAAGCAGAAAGCCAATCGTAAATGCTGTGCGCAATTCGCTAATGAGAAAAGCAGGAACTGCCACCACAAAAGGCACATCGGATGCTGATTGGTAGCCGGCGTCACCACGTAACTCGGCTATCATTGCGATATCGCTTTGCCGCGTTTGTTTCAGCATAAAGCCTTTCATTATGGTGGCCGTTCTCGCGCCTGCTTCTTCAATACCGATTTGACCTGCGGAGTAGGGTTGGAATGCGGCATCATTTGCTTCTTTAAATGTGGGTGTCATGATGAAAAGTGTAAGAAAGAGTGCAATACCAACAAGTACCTGATTGGGTGGCGTTTGTTGTGTACCAAGCGCAAGACGTAAAAGTGATAATGTAATGATGATGCGTGTGAAGCTCGTGGTAACAAGCAGCATTGACGGCAGAATTGTTAATGCTGACATCAAGATCAAAGTTTGCAACGAGAGCGAGAGTGACTGGCCGCCGGCAGGCAAATTCTCAAGTTTTAGAACTGGCAGGTCAAAGAGTGAAGACTGCGCGGCAGAAGCGCCGCTGGCCACCACCAGAGCGCCGCCCAAAACGAAAAGAGACAGCGTAATCCTTTGACGCGTCATGAAGGTACACCTTGGTGAGGTGATCGGGGAAGAAGTGTGATGGCGCCAACGCCGTGGCGACCAACACCACAGAGCGCTTGCTGGCCATCGACTTCGATCAATATGACGCGAGACCCATCGCCGAGATTAGCCACACTCTTGATCGAAAGAGGACCCTTCACGAAGGCGGTATTCAATTGATCGCGATAACGTCTCAGCAGAATCGCGGCGGCCACGAGGCCGCCGAGAAGAACAAAAACCGAGATGATGGAGGTGACGCTTGCCACTAGATACTCCGCAACCTTTGTTCCGGTGAGATGATTTCTGTGAACCGAATACCTAGGCTTTCACCGATCAAAACGATCTCACCCTTGGCAAGCAAAGTACCATTCACCAAAATATCGAGATGTTCACCGGCGAGGCGATCAAGTTCTACAATAGAGCCTTCATTCAATTTCAAGAGATCGCGAATGATGATCCTCGTGCCGCCTACTTCGACAGTGAGTTTCACCTCGATATTTTCGAGGAGCTTCAGATTTTGTACCGAGGCTTGAGGAGCACCCTCTTGATCTATCTTTTCATTTTCTACTGTTGACATGGAACGAATCCGTTTCTGATCTTAGTCGATGATGGAGACGGCCATCTTGCCGTCTTTCTCGCCGATGCGACCGGTGAAGAGGTGGTGACCTTCGATGAAAATTGGGATGTCGTTGAAGGCTTCGATTGAAATCACAGCGCCTGCCTGAAGCCGCAAAAGCTGTGTCAGATTGACTGTGGGCTCGGCCACGCGCGGCGCAATAATGATAGGAACATGCAGGACGGCGTCGCGCAAGCGGACTGCCCAACTTTCATCGCGATTTTCACCAATCCGTTGCACTTTCGAACGTAGAAGCGGCGCGATCAATTTCAGCATTTGCAAAGGATAGACAAGTTCAATAGCCGCTGGCTTCGCAAAAGGCAGCTGAACAACAAAAGAACAGATGACCACTTGCTCATTGGCCTCGATAAAAGACAAAAAGGCCGGGTTCATCTCGCTCGTCATCACATCGAAATTAGCTTCGTAAACTTCTTTCCAGGCCTCCGAGAGTGTTTTTGTCGCACCTTCCATAACAATTTGGATGATGCGCTCTTCTGTGGGCGTGAATTCGCTTGTGCGCGTTACAGCGCTGTCGCCGCGTCCACCAAAAAAGGAATTAACCAAGATGCTGACGAGGCGTGCTGGAACGGTCGCGAGAATCGAACCCTTGAGTTCATCGACCCGAAGCGTTGTCAGACTGAGAAATGAATCAAGTCCAGAGAGATATTCATCGAAGCGCTTTGTTTCCGGCGGCATGGTTTGCACGCGCGGCGCGAAACGCAACATGGGCAGAAGAATATTCCGGAATTGACGGCCAAAGCGCTCATTAATCAGGCGTAGCGTGTAGAGGTCGCCCAGGAGGTTCGCGTCATCATTGCCGAGCGCATAGGGCTGATATTCCTTGCCCGGTAAAACGCCCGTGCCGACGTCCAGGGCGCCGTCCTCGAGGCCTTCGAGGAGGGCGGCGACTTCTTCATTACTGAGTTTACGTGAACTGGACATGACTCAACTAATAAACAGAACCGACGGGTTTACTGCATAACCAGAGTGGTAAAGAAAACGTTTTCAATTCCGCCAAAACGCTCGCGTTCGGTCAAAATCATATTGATTCCGTCACGAATTTTGTCCTGGACCTTCTTCCGGTTTTCAATTCCGATGAGATCGGCTTCGGTCTGGTCGGCCAAAATCAGTAGCACTTCCGAGCGAATAGCCAATTCGTGCTTTTTGAGATTCTCGATCACGCTTGCGTCATATTGCGTGCCGATCCCGAGACCGGCTTGGACGAATTTACGTGAATTTTTAAGATTAGTCGTAAAAGCAGTTGGGAATTCATAGTAAGAGGTGACGAATTTTTCTTCTTTTGGAACAGGCTTACCACTCTCTACAGCACCATCTTTACCATCTTTACCACCTTTACCATCTTTATCTTTTTTGTCGTCTTTCTTTGCGGCCGCAGCTTCTTCTGCCTTTTTCTCAGCTTCGGTGACTTTACGTGGAATTTTGGTCTCGGCTTCGCTTTCGCCCTCCGCCTTTTTTTCTGTCTCAGCTAAACCGCCTTCGTCCTGCTTCTGGATCACTATTGCGAGCGGATTTTCATCCTTCGGAGTTGTAAGCTTGATAAACAGAATGGCGCTGCCAAAGCCTGCGCCTATGAGGGCGATGCCACCGACGACGAAAAGCAAGATCTTGAGGATCGGCTTTTTTTTCTTCTCGCCTTCTTGTTCGGCTTCTTTAGGAGCTGCTGCTGCGGCCATGATGGGGTCCTCGCGTCAGATTGTTATGTCTATTGAAAATTCGGATGATCCCGAAACGGCCGGGACTAGGGATGCCTTGGTCTGATCGTCGCCGTTTGCGCGATGTTTATGCGTGTCGTCTTCTGTCACGTCAAAACCTTCGAGTGTAAAACCTTCCTGCTGCAACGCATGAGATAGTGATAGTTGCTCGGTGGTTAACAAATTAGTCGCTTCGCGGTTTGCCGTCTTGAGGCCGACTTTAACCTTGTGGCCGTCGAGGGCTAGATTGATGGTCACTTGGCCTAATTGCGGCGGATAGAGCGACAGGCGCACCTTATCCTGTCCCGACTTCAGTGCGGCAATAATTTGAGCCTCGAGGGCGCGATCGCGCTGGAATTGGAACAGGGGATTATCGCTTGAAGCGTAAACGGTAGCGGTAGAGGCCTCACGCGTTGAAGTGAACGGTGTGGCGGCGGATCCGGTGAAGGTTTCGGGCGTCAATGTCGGAGCGGAGAAACCGGTGCGGTGAACCAAACCTGTTTCGCTTTGATCGACAGACCGGATCACAAGTGTAACTTCACGAATTTTGGCGCTGTCAGGCTTTTGATTTATATACTGTTCAGGTAAGACTATTTTGTTTTTAATAACATTCGGCGCATTTTGTTCATCCGCAACAAGACGAATGATTGGGTTACGATTGAAATTTTCGAGTGTCGATTTTTTATCCATAAGTGTGTTGAACGGAACATTCTTCTGATCATCATTTTGATCCATGTTCAGATTCGAGCGGAGCATTGCGAATGTGGTATGCCGCTGAAGAGGCTCGTGTGGTTCGCTTTGCGAGCCGGTTTGATCTTTCGCCCACCCATTATCACGCATAAGGACAGCGGGGTTACAAATTTTCTCGGCTAGATCAAAATCCGCGTCGTCATTTTGTATCGACGACACTGTCTGTTGCCCTGTAGCAATTTCTATTTTTTGAGCCAGTAAATTAGATCTGATGATGGCATTGTCTATGAGTGCCGGTTGAACTTGGTCATTGATTGGATCAACTTCCACCATCGGAGCAAATAGGGCATTATCGTTATTACGAGCGATGGCACTATTAAGTGACTTCTGAAATGTCTCGGGATTTATTTTGTTACGACTCGTTAAATCATCGGTTATGATATCCGGCGTCACGTTGGATTCTGGCGCAATAAGTTGCTCGCTTGAACTTATTTCATGCCGAAATATATCATGAACAACCATCATGTCGAGGTTATTCATAAAAGTGACATTTACATTTTTGGTTAGAGATAAATTTTCTTTGTATTTATGATCAAAAGGGTCAGTAAAATTCGTAGATAAGCCCGTCAAAACATTCGTATTTTTAAGCGTCTTGTCAATTTTTTCAGACTTTTCTAGCGCAATAATTTCAAGCACCGGTGAAATCAAGAGTTCCGGATTTGAGATCAGATTTTGGTTAATTCCTTGAAATGCTTCGTCATGAACGTGCATGGGAGGGAGGGCCTCTTTCGTAAACACAGAGACCGGTTTATCAAGGTGCGATGATGGGTCGGCAAGAGGCAAACGCGGCGCATTCGGTACGGGCTCATTGGGAAGAATCATTGGTTTTGGTGTTTCGATCAATTCACCGATGAATGAAGGCCGATCTTCGTATGGAGCCGGTATGATCGCGGGAACAACGATGTCATTGCGCGAAACTGAAACATGGTCCTGCATCGCTAAATCAGATTGCGCGATGAAAGCGCTCGCCATGGAGATATCCGATATAACAGGTTGTGACTTTTTATCTGGCGAACTTGAAATCTCAATCGCTTCCGGCCAATGCGCATGATGCTCAACAAAAATTGATGGGGCAAGATCATCAACTATTTCTGATTTTGGCTCAGTCACGTCCAGTATGATGATGTCTTGATCAGAAGTGCCTAAAATGGGAGTGGCCGTCATATCGTTTAAGGCCGCTATAGGGGCCTGATTTGCGCCCTCTTCCGGGAAAATCGTTACGCGTAGATTGCTATCTTCGCCGCGATGATCATTTTGCTGTCGCGCGATATCAATGTGTGCTTCATCCCGCTTTATCGATGCGAAGGATGCAAGATTGATGGCCTGCGATAGTAGCCCTGTGTCCGACAACATCTCAACAGATTTTTCAGAATTTGGCGCTGCGAGCTCATTGCTGATTCGAGTCTTTAATGAGGGGGGCAGAAGGTCGGCTCTGGCCTCTTGCGCAATCAGAGGAGAGCGGCTCGTTTGCTCCAGAGCAGCAAGGGCGGAAAGTACTAGCGCGATATCATGATCCGCAACAGCTTGCGCTGAAACGTGTGAAGTGGGGAGGACTGATACCACGGGCGCTGCATCGTTGCCTGTCGACATTTCGACAGAAGCCTCGCCAGAAATTCCTTCCGCTGACTGAGTGGAGTCGGCGGTATTTACCGTAACCGTTTCAACTTCATCCGCTGACCCTTCTGAAGTCAGGGTTGGCGCGAGGAAGGCAATGTCAAAAACCGCAGACTTTAGTCCAGATGTGAGGAATTGATCCGCAGCGAAGGTCTCGCCGAGGGGGGTTGGAACGCGTGTGTTCACAGACAGGGCCTGAACCACATCCACATCCTCAAATAGCTGCGATCCCGCTAGGATTGCAGGCAAAATAACGCAACTTTTGATAGCAACATCCGTGCCACGCGCTCAAACGCGGTGGGTGGGTATAAGCGCTTGGATTTTCTCGAGTTTTTCTTCGGCTTCGTTACGCTTGAGACGCTTGGTTTCGTCCTCAAGCATATCCACTTCGCGCTTTTTCGCGGCCAACATCGCCATAAGCCTCTGCCGCTCTTCAGCCAGAAGGGTGAGGCGGCTTTGATCGAGGTCGCGTCGGTCATTCAGGTGCATATTGATGATCCGGATGCCGATCAGTTCGCGCGCGGTCAAAGACGGGTTGGTCAGATGGCTCTGATAAATGGATTTCAGCGCTTCCACCTGGCTGATGCGGTCGTCAAGACGCTGGATCTCGGAAACGAGCCGCCCCGTTTCCATTTGCCATTTGCGATATTCGACTTTTCTCTTCAGCGCGGCCAATCGCGTGATCCGTGAAACACTCATGGAATGAGTGCCTGCAATCTCGCCTCGCTTTCAATGAAGCCTGAGCGTTCATCTGTGGCTTGGCTGATGAAATTAACAAGCGAAGGATTGATCTGGAACGCAAGATCAAGCTCGGGATCTTGACCGGGTTGATAGCCGCCAAGCATCATCAGATCGCGGTTCTGTTCGTAAAGACTGAGCAAGCGACGGAATTTGCGTGCGCGAACGGTATGACCCGATGATACGCAATCGACCATCGTACGGCTGATGGATGCCGAGAGATCGATGGCGGGATAAATACCTTGTTCCGCTTGTCGACGCGAAAGCACAATATGGCCATCAAGAATGGCGCGAGCGGAATCAACGATCGGATCGGTTGTTATATCATCGCCATCAGCAAGCACGGTGTAGATCGCGGACACGCTGCCCTGTGTTTCACCGTCAAGTCCCGAACGTTCAAGCAATTGACCGATCAATGAAACAACCGAAGGGGGATAACCTTTGGTTGTGGGCTGTTCGCCGAGGGCAAGCCCGAGCTCGCGCTGGGCATGAGCGACACGCGTGAGCGAGTCGATCATCAAAAGAACATTTTTGCCTTGCGACCGGAAATATTCCGCGTAAGCCGTGGCACGATGAACGCCACGAATACGCAATACCGGTGATTGATCTGCAGGAACAGCAACGATAATTGTTTTTGCAAAGCTTGGTGAAGCTGAAAGTTCCTCAACCATACCTGCAACTTCACGACCGCGCTCACCGATTAAACCGAGAATGACAACATCAGCTTCGGTAAAACGCGCCATAGCCGACAGCAAAGATGATTTGCCAACCCCGGAACCGGAAATGATGCCGACACGTTGTCCACGCCCCATTGTGAGGAGCGCGTTAATCGCACGCACACCTGTATCGAGTGGCTCACGGACCGGGCGACGGCGAAGCGGGTTCACGCGCTCGCCTTTTAATGGCCAATGTTCACGCAAAAGCGGTTCGGGCTTTTCATCAAGCGGCTTTCCGGCGCCATCAAAAACGCGGCCAAGAAGGGCAGGCCCAACAGTAACAACATCAACACGACGCACGGTTTCAACGCGTGCACCAGCGATCAGTGAAGCAGGTCCGCCTGTTAAAACAAGAACCGTATATTCATCAAGAAAGCCGATCACTTCTGCTTCGGCCCATTTTCCATCACCACATTCGATACGGCATTCATTGCCGACGGCTGCCGGAAACGCGCTCGCATGAACGATTTGACCATCAAATCTTTTGACACGACCGACCGCATGAATGCGGCGTGTGCCGCGAAGAATTGATAATTCGCGATCAAGTGACCGGGCGAGATCGATCATTCGTCATCTCCCGCGCCAAGTAATTGCGGAAAATCTTCCACTTCCAGATCACGCGCCGAGATTTTAAATCCACCTGAAGGCAGGGCAGGATCTTCATTGACTTTGATATGTTTGAACAGCTCATCTCCGCGAAGCGCGGGGATCAGAATCTCTGCGTCTTTCGGGTTGATAGCAAAAGTAAATTCCATATTCGCGCGTATAAAAGTTTCCGCCGCGCGATGAATGCGTTGCACGAATGCATCGGGGATCGTTGCGAACATGGTGCCCGAAAGATCTTGCGCGATGCGGCGAACGTGACGCGCGATGATCTCGGTGTTCTTCGCGATCGCTTCATCAGCGAGGGGAATGATGCGTTCTTCAAGACGACGCAGCAGATCAAGAGCCGCTTCAAATTCTTGTCGACCGGCGGCCAAGCCTTGTTGATATCCAATCACCCGACCATCTTCGCGTGCCTTGTCTATCTCAGCGATGATGTCGGCGCTTGAGGGCGCTACGTCTTGCGGGCCCGCAGGGAGAGCGGCTGGTGGAACCTCGGTCGTTGTTGTTTCTGCATGAGCGGCGGTTTTTTCCGCGTTCGTGGTGTGATCCGCATGCGCTGTTGCCTCGGGGGCCTCAGAGTTTTGGTCTATGTCTTGCTGCTCGTTCGAGTTCAACGCGTCTTCGGCTTTGACCACTTTAAAATTGGTTTTGCCCCAAGGCACGAAGCCGCCGCCGCTTTGTGGTGAATAGCGCGTCTCTTCGGTAAAGTCGCCGCCACTCTTGACGAGCATGGCGACGTCTTTTGGCCGCAAACGACGTGAAGCTTTCTCAGACATAGTCGTCGCCTCGGCCGGCGAGCATGATTGTGCCCGCATCTGAGAGTTGGCGTGCTACGGCAATGATTTGTTTTTGCGCTTCCTGCACTTCGGAGACACGCATCGGACCTTTCGAATCCATTTCGTCTTTGAGTGATGCCGCTGCACGTGAAGACATGGCGCCGAAAATCTTGTCACGCAATCTTTCATCTGCGCCTTTGAGCGCAATCGCGAGCGTATTCGGCTCGACTGAACGCAACAGCGTACCCATGCTCTTGTCGTCAACGGCAATGAGATTTTCGAACATGAACATATTGTCGAGAATTTGCGTCATAACATTCTTGTCCGTTTTCGCGAGCTTGCCCATGATGCGTTGCTCCATGGCCGTCTTCGTGAAGTTCATGATCTTAGCCGCAGCCTTTACACCGCCAATTTTTGAGGCACGCAAGGAGGTATTGGCTTTGAATTGTAACTGCATCACGCGTTCAAGCTGCGCGATGGCTTCGGGCTGAACCGAGTCGAGAGTTGCAATGCGTTGAATCACTTCAGCCTGGATATCTTCCGGCATAAGAACAAGAACATCGGCTGCCACAGCATATTCCAGGTGGGCAACGATGATGCCGATGATTTGCGGATGCTCTCCGGAGATCATTTCAGCAATTGAACGCGCGTCCATCCATTGCAGAATTTCAATATTTTTGCCGGTCTGGGACGGTGTAATGCGCGTGAGCACGCTGCCCGCTTTGTCTTCACCTAAGGCCTTTGTGAGAACGCGGCGAATATAGGTGTCAGCCCCAAGACCGATCGATGTCTGTGCCTTAATAATCGCTAAGAATTCATCAAGCACCATATTGACGGTGTCTTGATTAACATCAGCCACTGAATACATTGCGGTGCCGAGCTGCTGCACTTCACGTGGCGAAAGATTTTTGAGGATCTCTGAGGCTTCCTCCTCACCAAGCAATAACATGAGGATCGCGCATTTTTGCGTTCCGTTGAGAAGCTCGAAAGCTTCTCGTGCTTCTGATGCTTGTAATTCTGCTATAGCTTCGACCATGGAGTGTCTCCATTACTCTTAGACGAGTTCTTTCTGGATCATTGACTTCAACACCGCGGTCACACGACCAGAGTCGTCGCCAACGAGCATACGGATCAAAGCAATCTTGTCATCATAGGTATTGGCGGTGTCAAGGAGATCGACCGATATACCACCCTTCTTTGGCTTCAGCCGAGCCTTGATTTCTTCAAGCGTTTCGCCTTCCCGAACCTGCACAGTCTCACCATCACCAAGCATGGCTTCGTCGGGCGACGAGACAAAATCGGACATAGCTAACAAGCGGGCTAGGAATGGACGCAGAGCACCGAGAACAATGATCGCAAGGATGGCGAGCACGCCGATTTGCTTGACCGCATCTTCAAGCCATGGCGCGTCATACCATGTGCGTTCGAGGGCGGGGAGTTCCTGAGCAAAGGGGCTCTGAACCAAAGTGACCTTGTCACCACGGTTCTCGCTGAAGCCGACTGCTTGCTGAATGACCTCGGTCAAATATTTGCGTTCATCATCCGTCATCTGCTTTTCGACAGGCTTGCCTTCAGCATCCGTTGTCATTTGCGAGCGCAGAACGACAGCCACCGAAAGATTTTTGATATTTCCAAGAGCCGAGCGAACTGACTTAACTTCACGGCTCACTTCGAAGTTACGCACGGATGTCGATGAGCGGTTCTTGGTCGTGTCATTCGATGTGGCCGTGTCGGCGCCTTGTGTTGCAGATACACTTGGAGCCGGTGGTGGCTGATTGGATGTTGAACCAGGTACGCCTTTGGCGCGCGCCTCAGCGCTCTCTTGTAACGAGTCCTGTTGTGAACGAACGGCTTGCGCTTGCGGATCAAACATTTCGCGCGTTTGTTCCATACGCGTGAAATCAAGGTCGGCATTGACTTCAGTATTCACATTGCCTTCGCCGACGATGGGTACGATCAAATTCATCACGCGTTCGCGTAACATTTTCTCAACCCGCACTTTATAATCGAGCTGCTGAGATGTGAGCCCAATATCGGCTTCGCGCTTTGGACCCGATAATAAATTACCAAACTGATCAATAACCGTGACGCTATCGATGGGCATGAAGGCCACGCTTGAGCTCACCATGTGAACGATTGATTGTACCTGGCCTTGACCCAGTGCGCGGCCGGCAGCGAGTTTCAAAACAACAGAGGCTGAAGGTGGTGCTTGATCGCGCACGAAAGCTGAACGCTCAGGAATAGCTAAATGAACGCGTGCGCTCTCAACATCACGGATTTCCATGATTGAACGCGCCAATTCTGTCTCTTGCGCTTGCTTCAACTTCGCGGCTTCAACAGAGCGGCTGGTGCCGAGTGGCATCTGACCAAGAAGATCGTAACCGGAGCTCGAGGCTTTTGGAAGACCGGCAGACGCCAAGAGCATTTTCGCGCGATAAAAATCTGCGCGCGGCACAGTCATCTGACCGGTTGTACCGTCAAGCTTTGCCTTGATGCCTTTTTCGGTGAGTGTTTGAAGAACGGTGGCTTTGTCGCTCTCTTCAAGTTGTGGAAATAGCACGACATAAGCGGGCTCACGTAGAACGGTAATCGCAAGAAGGCCGACGGCAATCACGGCGGCCACCAGGATCATCGGCATGGAACGGACGACGGCAGGCTGACGCAAGAAATTACGGAATGCGTTGATCCCTTGACTCACGCGCGTAGCAACCGGTACGGTTTGCGTCACTGTCACAACATTCACGTCGGTCATACTGCGTATCCCCGTCTTACTTTAAC
>VGCJ01000005.1 GCA_016870035.1 Alphaproteobacteria bacterium | reverse complement strand
CACTTTACGCAAGCCGCCGTCGTTCAAATTTTACCGCGATGACATTGTGTCTGATCGCTACGGGCATTGGCATTATCTGGCTCTTTTTGATTTTGTTTTCGCTCATTTTGAATGGATTACCGCATCTTTCCTTCTCAACTTTTGTAGAAATGACGCCGCCCCCTGGCGAGACGGGAGGCGGACTGGCCAATTCGATTTTCGGTACATTATTGATGACATTTCTTGGCGTCGGTGTCGGCGCGCCGATCGGTGTAATGGCCGGAACCTATCTGGCTGAATATGGCCGTTACTCCAAGGCAACCCCCGCGATCCGTTTTATCAATGATATTCTTCTCTCGGCACCCTCGATCATCATTGGTCTTTTCATTTACGGACTTGTTGTTTTGCCAATGAAGAATTTTTCCGCACTCGCAGGCGCCTTGGCTTTGGCTGTGATCGTCATTCCCATTGTTGTGAGAACAACCGAAGACATGTTGTTGCTTGTGCCGAACACTTTGCGTGAGGCAGCGTCATCTATGGGTCTGCCGCGTTCGCATGTCGTATGGCACGTGGCCTATCGTGCAGCACGAGCGGGCATTCTGACCGGCATACTTCTTGGCGTCGCGCGTATCGCGGGGGAAACGGCACCGCTTCTTTTTACCGCGTTCTCCAATAATTTCTGGAGTGCGAGTCTCTTGAAGCCGATCGCAAGCCTACCGACAACGATCAATAGTTTCATCAACACGCCTGATGCCAATATGAAAGAATTGGCGTGGACAGGTGCTTTGATTGTGACCTTGGCTGTATTGGGATTAAACATCGCTGCGCGAGTTTTGGGCGTGGCCAAAAAGCAACAGTAATAGAATTGAGTGTCTAACCGAATAACTAAATAGATAAAGCTATGAATGAGAAGATATCAATCCGTGACTTAAAATTTTTCTACGGAACCAGTTTGGCTCTGAAGGGAATCAATATCCCTCTTTATGCGAATAAAGTGACGGCCTTTATCGGGCCATCGGGCTGCGGAAAATCAACGCTGCTTCGTGTTTTGAACCGGATGTATGATCTCTATCCCAATCAACATGCTGAAGGGCAAGTCATGTTTGACGGGCGCAATATTCTCGATCCTGATGTCGACCTAAATCTCCTCCGCGCACGCATTGGCATGCTGTTTCAAAAGCCAACACCTTTTCCGATGACGATTTATGATAATATCGCTTTTGGCTTGAAGCTTTACGAAAAGCTCTCGAAATCCGAACTTGACGGCCGCGTTGAAGATGCGTTGAAGCGTTCAGCCCTATGGTCTGAAGTCAAAGACAAACTCAACGCGAATGGGTTAAGTCTTTCGGGTGGACAGCAACAACGTCTTTGCATCGCGCGCACGGTCGCCATCAAGCCGGAAGTGATTTTGTTTGACGAGCCCTGCTCGGCGCTTGATCCGATTTCGACGGCCAAGATAGAAGAGCTGATTGATGAGTTGAAACATGACTACACAATCGCGATCGTGACCCACAATATGCAGCAGGCGGCGCGCGTATCTGAACATACAGCCTTTATGTATCTTGGCGAATTGATTGAATTCGACGAGACTTCAAAAATCTTTACCGCACCACACGATTCACGAACGCAAGATTATATTACCGGCCGCTTCGGTTGATTTGAGTTTAGGAATTGGAGAAAGATCATGGTCGATCATACCGTACGGGCTTATGATGACGAGTTGATGGAGATCGGTAGCAAGATTTCCGAAATGGGTGGCATTGCCGAGACCATGCTGACCAATGCGATTGATGCGCTCGTGAAGGGTGACACGGATCTCGCCCAACGTGTCATTGCAACCGATCCAAAACTTGATGCGTTTGAACGCGAGATTGAAGAGAAAGCCGTCTTAACGATTGCCCGTCGTCAGCCGATGGCCATTGACTTGCGCGCGCTGGTGTCGGCCATCCGCATCGCGTCTGATATTGAGCGCATTGGTGATCTCGCCAAGAATGTTGGTAAACGTGTTGTGGCAATGGACGGACAATTTGCGCCGCAGAAAATTGTTGGCGGTGTCGTGCATATCAGCGATCTTGCGCTTGAGCGTCTTCATCGTGTGCTTGGTGCCTATGCGCAGCGCGATGTGAATGCCGCGCTTGATGTATGGCAACATGACGAGGAAATCGATCAACTTTATAATTCGCTCTTCCGTGAATTGCTGACCTATATGATGGAAGATCCGCGTAATATCGGTTTCTGCACGCATCTCTTGTTCTCTGCCAAGAATATTGAACGCATCGGCGATCACGCAACCAATATCGCGGAAACAATTCATTATTTGGTCAAAGGCGAAACCATCACCGCAGACCGTCCGCGTGTTTTGGGCGCATATGAGCCCTTAATTTTAGGTTGATTGATCCTTAGTTGTCCCGGAAAGTGTAAATGACAACAAAGCCTCGCATTCTCATCGTTGAAGACGAAGAACCTTTGTCACTGTTGTTGCGCTATAATCTCGAATCTGAAGGCTATGAAGTTGAAAGCGCGATGCGGGGCGATGATGCCGAATTGATGCTCAAAGAGCATATTCCTGATCTTGTTTTGCTTGATTGGATGTTGCCGGGTCTTTCCGGGATCGAGCTTTGTCGGCGGTTACGACAAAGAACGGATACAAAAACCTTACCGATTATTTTGCTCACGGCACGCGGCGAAGAAGATGAGCGAGTGCGCGGCCTTGCAACAGGCGCCGATGATTATGTCGTCAAACCATTTTCGGTGCCGGAGCTTTTAGCGCGCGTCGGCGCACTCTTAAGACGCGTCTCACCAAACCGTGTGTCTTCCGCTTTAGAAGCAGGCGATCTTCACCTTGATCGCTCAAGCCATCGTGTGCGTCGTTCAGGCCGCGAATTGCATTTAGGTCCGACCGAGTTTCGCTTGCTTGAATTTTTGATGGAACGTCCGGGGCGCGTTTTTTCGCGCGCGCAATTGCTTGATCATGTCTGGGGCATGGACTCTGAAATCGACGAACGCACGGTCGATGTTCATGTCGGCCGCTTGCGCAAGGCCATCAACAAGCCACGCGAACGCGATCCGGTGCGCACCATTCGCGGCGCAGGCTATTCATTCGACGAGAATTTTAATCTGAAAGCGTGAACGCGCTTTCGCGGCTCAGTCTTTGTTTTTGCGACGATCGCTCGAAGGCTGATACGCAATGCGCGAATGGAAGGCGCAATAGGGCGTTCCAATCGGCGACTCCGCACCGCAGAAGCGGAAATCTGGTGATGACGGATCGCCGAAAGGCCAGCGACAGGTGGATTCACGTAATTCCATGATCGTGATCCGCTCTGACATTGGCACAACAACATCCGTGAAGGGCTCGGGATCATAAGCCACGACAGGCGCGATCGCCTCGGCGGTGACCGGTGAAGGACTCAAAGCAAGATTGCCGCGGATCGCCGCCTGACCGGCGGCGGCTGACGAATAAGAGCCAAGGCCAGCTCGATTTGCTGAATGCGTCAAAGGGTGGCTCGGTGCGCGGGTGATTTTGCGCGGCCGTGCGGCTTGTGAGGAGGGCGCTTTTGCCCGGCCCGAAAGCCCCAAGCGGTGCACTTTGCCAATCACCGCATTGCGGGTGATGCCATTTGCCAATTCAGCCGCGATTTGGCTTGCACTCAGGCCCTGGTTCCAAAGCTTGCGCAGCAACTCGACTCGTTCATCGGTCCAGGACATCGATTTCCTCACAAAAAAATTGACAAACCCGATTGGTGGGGCCCTGCTGCATTGCCTTGAAACTCACAAAGCCAAGCGAAGAGACGAAGCCTTAACGCCACCAGATATCGCGTTTGATGCGTCGAAAACCTACAATATGCGTTGACTCCATCGCAAGAGTCGCGGAGTCCGCTGATGAGTCGCTGAATCAGTTTTCCCCAGCGATGAATAGTGGATAAGTGCTTATGGTCCGACTTTAGGGGTGAGAATGGGTGTCGCCCTCTTTAATTGACAGTGCAAGCCCTCTCCATGCTATAAGTTAATTCACGATGAGCCGTCCCTCGGGGCGGCCATTTTTGTTTTTTCTTGTCTTTTTTGGGAGCCGTGTCCATGTCCGGACCCAGTTCTGCAGTCGCATCACCCGCCTCCGCTTTGTTGCCCACTTTCGCACGTCTCGACATTGGATTTGAGCGCGGCGAAGGCTGCTGGCTCTATGATCAGAAAGGCGAAGCCTATCTCGATTTCGGCTCGGGCATCGCTGTGAACGCTTTGGGCCATGCTCATCCGCATCTCGTCGAGGCATTGCAAGCACAAGCGGCCAAGCTTTGGCATGTTTCAAATCTCTATCAGATTCCGGAAGGCGAAAGACTCGCGCGCCGCCTTATCGAGCATAGTTTTGCCGACACTGTCTTCTTCACGAATTCGGGTGCAGAGGCGCTCGAATGTGCGATCAAAATGGCGCGCAAATATCATTCGGCGAATGACAACCCCGAGAAATTCCGCATCATTACTTTTGAAGGGGCGTTTCACGGTCGCACACTCGCAACGCTCGCAGCGGGCGGGCAGAAAAAATATCTCGATGGCTTCGGCCCGAAAGTTGATGGTTTTGATCAAGTCGCTTTTGCCGATCATGATGCGATTGAAAAAGCCATCACGCCAGAAACAGCAGCGATCTTAATTGAGCCCATTCAAGGTGAAGGCGGCGTTCGCGTTGTGCCATCGCAATGTCTCAAAGGCTTGCGTGAATTATGTGATCGCCATGGCCTCTTGTTAATTTTTGATGAGGTTCAATGTGGCATGGGCCGCACAGGCCATCTTTTTGCCTATCAAAAATCAGGCGTTGCGCCCGACATCATGGCGCTCGCGAAAGGTTTGGGGGGCGGCTTTCCCGTCGGCGCTTGTCTTGCAACGCTTGAAGCAGGCAAAGGCATGACTGCGGGATCGCATGGCACGACATTTGGCGGCAATCCGCTTGCGATGGCTGTCGGCAATGCGGTCCTTGATGTGATGCTGGCGCCAGGTTTTCTTGACCATGTCCGCCATTTGGGTTTGCTTTTCAAACAGAAACTCGCCGCTTTGAAAGATAGGCATCCGCGTGTGATTGCCGATATACGCGGCGAAGGTTTGTTAATGGGTGTCAAAGCCGCGCAACCAAATACGGAATTGACCAAGGCCTTATTCAACGAGCATATGTTATCCGTTGGCGCAGGCGATAATGTTGTGCGTCTTCTGCCGCCATTAATCATTGATGAAAAGCTTGCCGATGACGCCCTTCATCGCCTTGATGCGGCATGCGCACATATCGAAGCCGAACACGGATTTACCGCGACAGGGAGTGTGGCCTGATCATGAGTCAACGTCATTTTCTTGATTTGAGTGATTTTTCAGCAGACGCTTTACGGGGCCTCCTTGATCAGGCACATGCCATCAAGACCGTCCGTAACAAAGATAAAGTCAATGCGCCCAAGCCGCTTGCAGGCAAAGTGCTCGCAATGATTTTTGATCGCCCCTCAACACGGACACGCGCGTCATTCGATGTGGGTATGCGCGAGCTTGGCGGCGAAACCATAATGCTCACCGGCGCAGAAATGCAGCTCGGTCGTGGCGAAACCATTGCTGATACGGCACGCGTTCTCTCGCGTTATGTCGATGCGATTATGGTGCGTATGCTCGATCACGCGAAAGTGCGCGAGCTTGCCGAATATGCCACCGTTCCCGTCATCAATGGCCTAACCAAATTATCTCATCCCTGTCAGGTGATGGCTGATATTCTCACTTACGAAGAACATCGCGGTTCAATCAAAGGAAAAAAAGTTGCGTGGATGGGAGACGCCAATAATGTGCTTGCCTCGTGGGTTCATGCGGCCGCGCGTTTTGATTTCCAACTCGTGATTGCCGCACCTGAAGACTTGTCGCCATCAACGGAATTAATTGCCTGGGCGCGTAATGAAGGCGCGCGTGTCACTGTGACCTGCAGTCCGCAAGACGCAGCGGATCAAGCTGATTGCATCGTGACGGATTGTTGGGTGTCAATGGGTGATGAAGACGCCGGGCGTCGTCACAATCTTCTCGCGCCGTATCAAGTGAATTCCGCTTTGATGGCACGTGCATCATCAAAAGCCCTGTTCATGCATTGTCTGCCTGCACATCGCGGTAAAGAAGTCACAGATGATGTGATGGACGGACCGCAAAGCGTTGTGTTTGATGAAGCAGAAAATCGCTTGCATGCACAAAAGTCTGTTCTTGCTTGGTGTCTCGGGGCCTGATTATGGCGGATGATTTTGTCCTGCCTTTCGCGGTCGAAACGCTCGATCTGCGTGGCCGAGTCGTACGCCTCGGATTATCGATTGATTCAATTTTGACCGGCCACGACTATCCTGTTGTTGTCTCTGATCTTTTGGGTCAGGCCGTGGCGCTTGCCGCTCTTCTGGGCAGCGCGTTGAAATTCGAAGGACGGTTTCAGGTTCAATCGCGCACGGATGGTGCGGTGTCGATGCTTGTAGTCGATTATGAAGCACCGGATCGTGTTCGCGGTTACGCGCATTTTGATCGCGCATTATTGACGGATGGCATGACTCCGGCTGAGGCGCTGGGTCGTGGACAATTGGGCCTCACGATTGATCAAGGGTCAAATCTCTCGCGCTATCAAGGCATTGTTGTGCTTGAAGGACAGGGACTCGAAGAAGCCGCGCAGCAATATTTTCGTCAGTCCGAACAAATTCCAACGCGAGTGCGTTTGGCAACGGGCCGCGTTTCTTTAGCGGGCTCATCGAGCGATGCCAATGTGATGTGGCGTGCGGGGGGATTGCTCGCGCAATTCATGCCTACGTCACCAGAGCGACAACGCCGCATCGATCTTCATCCTGGTGATGCGCCAGAAGGTATGTCAATTTTTGATCAGACCGACGATCAATCATGGATCGAAACGCGAGCGCTTGTTGAGACGATTGAAGATCATGAATTGATCGATCCAATGCTCTCAAGTGAAGCGTTGCTTTATCGGTTGTTCCATGAAAATGGTGTGCACGTATTTGATGCGGAATCTGTTCATACGCAATGTCGCTGTTCGCGTGATCGCATTCTTTCGATGCTCAAAAGCTTCTCTCCGAAAGACCGCACCGAGATGATTGCTGATGATGGTATGATCGGCGTTACCTGTGATTTTTGTTCAAAGCGCTATATCGTTGCGCTCAACGAAGTTGAGAATCATTCAGCAATTGAAAATGAGTTGAACTCATGAGTGTTTTTGATCGGCGGATTACGGCGGTAAGACCTGACAGAGCGGCACTCTCCCTTAAAGGACAGATTGAAGCGCCCCTTTATGTTGAGGGTGTTAGAAAAATTGTTTTCGATGGTTCCGCCGATATGCGCCGGGAACCCTATCCCGATGCGCTGCTCGATACAGAAGCGCTGCACGGCGAAATTTTTATCGAATATGAGTGTGATGATGAAGGCTGGAGCTGGGGACAGCTTGAACGCGATTCCTATGTAGGCTTTGTGCCTTCGAAGACTTTGACGCGCGATGAAGCACAATCAACGCATCGTGTGTCGGTGTTGCGAAGTTTCCTTTATGGCGGTCCAAGCATCAAATTGCCGCCGATGGCTGCCGTGTCGCTTGGCAGCCGCGTTGCGATTGTTGATCATAAAGATCAATTTGCGATCACCCATCGAGGACATTGTTTGATTGCTGATCATCTCCAGCCGATTGAATATCAAGAAAAAGACTTTGTAAGCGTCGCCGAGCGTTTTATTGGCATTCCCTATTATTGGGGCGGCAAAACAAGTTTGGGCCTTGATTGTTCAGGTCTTGTGCAAGTGGCGTTTGATGCCGCTGGCCTGTCAGCGCCGCGCGATTCCGATATGCAGGAAAAACAAGTGGGTCATAGTCTTCCCGTCAATGACTCGCTTTTGAAATTGAAACGCGGTGATTTGATTTTCTGGAAAGGTCATGTCGGCATCATGCGCGATGCGGAGACTTTGCTTCATGCGAGCGGCCATCACATGCTCGTAGTGACTGAGTCTTTACAACAAGCGATTGATCGCATCGCTGCAAAAGGTGCGGGCCCAGTCACTTCAATAAAACGTCTTTAATAGCCGCGACTTTGATCTAATTGATAGAGGAGCGGTTCGCCGCGTTCTGATCGGCGCACTTGCTCGGCAATCATCTTGCTTATCGCCATCGGATCGGAGACAGATGCATTATGCGGCGTGATGGTCACACGCGGATGAAGCCAGAGTGGCGATGAAACCGGCAACGGTTCGGTTTCAAAAACATCAAGCACCGCTTCATGAAGCGTGCCGCCGTCAAGGCAACTTAGAATCTCATTCTCTTTTTGCAATCCGCCGCGTCCTGCATTGATCAATGACGGCGCTTTTACGCGGCCATCGCGCGCTAAACCTTTCAAGAGTTTCGCATTGATGATGCCGCGTGTTTCAGGCGTGAGCGGCAAAAGCACAATCAGAATATCGGTACGGGCGAGGAGGTGAGGGAGTTCCTCATGGCCTGAGAAGAGTTTTATTCCCGATATCGATTTAGGACTACGATTCCATCCTGCAACGTCAAATCCAATGAGAGATAATTTTTCAGCGGCATCTTGACCGAGTACACCCATACCCATGATGCCGATCCGCACATCCCCAGCAGCCGGTTGGTGATCATCATCAAGCCAGACCTTTTGATTTTGTTGATTTCGATAGCGACGTGTTTGACGCAAGATAGAAAGCGCGTGAAGAATAACATATTCAGTCATTCGCTTCGTAAGATCAGGATCGACAACACGCGCGGTCGGTACAGAAGGTAAAAGCGGATCACGAAAAAGATGATCAACGCCCGCGCCTAAAGAAAAGATCGCTTTTAAAGATTTGAAATCAGCAAGAGAACCCGGCGGGTGATACCATGTCATTGCATAGGCAACAGATTCGCGCTCGAAATCATCGCCCAATTTGGCAATTGAAAATTCCGGCAACAGCGTCTCAAAACTTTTGACCCAAGGCTCAGGATCACCAGAACCCATAGCAATTAGAAATGTCTTTTTCATGTGAGATCCGATGTGATCCGTTCAAGAATGAGCGGTGTTAGTGCTGGCTTTGTCGACGATAATTTAAAGGCGCTCTTGATCGCCGCATGAGCAAGATCAAAATCTGTCTCGTTACGCGCATGAATCAAACAGAGCGGATCGCCTTTGTGACAAAAGGTACCAATAGGAAGAAGTTCGCTCAATCCAACGGAAGGATCGATTTGATCCTCTGCACGTTTGCGTCCGCCCCCTAAACCGATGATGGCCACTCCAAGATCGCGTGTAGAAATCTCGGTGATATAACCCTCTTGTTCTGCAAAAGCAGGCTTAATAAGATGCGCGTGCGGCAGATATTGATCCGGGTGTTCAAGCAAATCTTTCGGTCCGCCAAGTGCAGCAACCATTTTCGAAAAAATAGATGCCGCCGCACCGGAAGAGAATGCGGCTTCAATTTTCGCACGCGCTTCGTCTTGATGTGAGGCGAGCTTTCCCGTGATCAACATTTCAACACCGAGCGCCACAGTGACATCATGAAGTTTTTGCGTACGCCGAGCGCCGGTGAGGTGATCAATCGCCACTTTCACTTCAAGGGCATTGCCTGCTGCATCCGCGAGTGGTTCATTCATATCAGTGATGAGCGCCGTCGTTGGCAATCCTGCGGCGGTCGCAACATCAGCGATGCTGTGTGCGAGTTCCCGCGCGTCATCGAGTTTCGCCATAAACGCGCCTGAACCGGTTTTCACATCCATCGCCAAACCATTCAAACCCGAGGCGAGTTTTTTTGAAAGGATAGATGCCGTGATCAGTGGAATCGATTCAACAGTCGCCGTGACATCACGCAGCGCATAGAGTTTGCGATCAGCGGGAGCGAGATCGCGTGTTTGCCCGATGATGGCAGTGCCGACCTCCTTTACAGTTTTGCGAAACAAAGCAAGGTCGGGTTGCGAGAGGTAACCGGGAATTGAATCAAGCTTATCAAGCGTACCGCCTGTATGCCCAAGTCCGCGTCCCGAAATCATCGGCACATAACCACCGCATGCAGCAATAGCCTGCGCGAGAATGAGGCTGACTGTATCACCGATGCCGCCGGTAGAATGTTTATCAAGCATCGGCCCTGGAAAGTCAGACCACTCAAGGACAGTGCCCGAATGGGTCATCGCGCGGGTGAGTGCGACCCGTTCATCGCGTGTCATGCCGTTGAAAAACACCGCCATTGCAAAAGCGGCGATTTGCGCGTCGCTCACGGCGCCGGACGTCATGCCATCGATGAAGCGATAAATCTCATTGGCAGACAAAGCGCCGCCATCGCGTTTTTTACGGATGAGTTCTTGCGGAATCATGAGCCCCCCTTGTGCCGCAAGTCTCTACAAGGGTTTTAGAAAATCAACAGAGATTTTTTAAGCAGCGTAGCGGGTCGCCTCTTCGCCGTAATAATCAATATAGCGCGGATTGATGGCCGAAACGGGCAGAATAACCAGCACGTCGGTTGTGCCGAATTGCCGATCAATGACTGCGCCATCGCCAAAGCGTGCGCCCAAACGCAAATAGCCTTTGATTAAGGGCGGTAGAGCATGAAGCGCTTTGCGGGCATCAATCATATCAGAGCCCATAAGATTCATATTGATGGCGCGCCCTGAAACCGGCTTTGCCGCCAGAATTCCTTCGGCTCTTGCTGTGTGATGGAGAAAGCTCAAGGGCAAAGCAAGCGCCTCGGGGTTTGTGCCAGAGAGGCTTGCGCAACCGAACATGATGTCGATTTTGTGCCTGCGGACATAGGTCCAAATACCATGCCAAAGTAATTCAACCGTGCGTTTATCGCGATAGGCTTTCAAAACGCAGGACCGCCCGAGTTCGAGAAATCGCGCAGCCGGATGGGCGGCAAGTATAGGGGCAATATCAAATTCGCTTGCAGTATAAAATCCGCGTTCGCGCGCCGCTATATTTTGACGTAACAGTCGATAAGTACCGATGACTTTTGGCTTGTTGTCTTTGTGATCCAAAACAAGAAGATGATCGCAATGCGTATCAAACGGATCGATATCTCGACGTTTTAGTCGCGAGATCAAATCGGGTGTTGCATGCATTTCTTCGTAAAAGACTTTGAAGCGAAGGCTTTGTGCTTTTTTGATTTCTGTTTTCGTTGCCGCAAGGCGCACCTCGAGCGATCCAATGCGACCGAGACTATAGGCGGGATCAAAATCTGCATCATCCATGAGGGTCCGGATCAAACGCTGTGCCGCTTGATCTTGCGTCCATTCCCGAAAACCTTCGCCAAGATCGATCATGGTCATTTATCCTTTTGGCCATTATGTGCGTGATTCGTTCTTTTCCAGAAGATTTCATCACATCTCCTCGACCATTTTATGACAGTGCCGTTAATGCGACCCATGAACAGGCGCGGCGCGATAGGACAGGACCTCGGCAATGTGAATCTGTTTAATGGTCTCGGTGCCGTCGAGATCGGCGAGCGTGCGGGAGACTTTTAAAACGCGATGAAAACCGCGAGCGGTCAGGTTCATGCGGTCGGCTGCGCTGCGAATGAGGGCAATGCCCGCTTCCTCCGGCGCGGCAATTTGATCAAGCAAACAGACACGACAAGTCGCATTGGTTGTCTCAATCCCTAATGCATGCGCCTGATAGCGGTGAATTTACCTTTGCCTCGCAACACTCACCCGCCGCCCAATCGATTCAGATGTTTCGCTTTTCTGGGCGGATAATAAATCGCCGGGCGTCACAGCGGAGACATCAATCGTCAAATCAGTACGATCAAGACAAGGGCCGGAAATGCGCGATTGATATTGCGCCATGCACACCGCATTCGGCGCTTTGCGACACGCATAGCCGGTATCCGTTGCATGTCCGCAGCGGCAAGGATTCATCGTGGCGATGAGCTGAAACCGCGCCGGATAGGCGATGCGATGCTGCACGCGTGCGATCACCGCTTCTCCTGTTTCAAGCGGCTGACGAAGACAGTCGAGAGCTTGCGGTTGAAATTCCGGTAATTCATCGAGAAACAAAACATCACGATGCGCAAGTGACACTTCGCCGGGACGCGCTTGCGTGCCACGACCGACAAGGGCGGCCATGGACGCGGAATGATGCGGTGCGCGAAAGGGCTTTCGATCCGTCAGTCCTAGCTCATCAAGCAAACCCGCAATCGAATGGATCATCGAGACTTCAAGCAATTCGGGTGGCGTAAGTGGAGGTAAAATCGAAGGCAAGCGTGACGCGAGCATGGATTTGCCTGCACCGGGGGGACCGGAGAAAAGAAGATTATGTCCGCCAGCAGCTGCGATTTCGAGCACGCGACGCGCGCTGTCTTGCCCTTTGAGTTCGGCCATATCCGGCAGCGGTTGGCCGTCTTTACGGATCGCGGGGGCAGGGCGCGATAAAATTTATATGTCTTTGAAATGATTGGCGAGCTGGATCAAAGAGCGCAGTGCCAGAATGGGAAGATCGGCAGCGGCCCAAGCTGCCTCGGCACCTGAGGCCACCGGACATATTAATCCAAATCCACGTTCATGTGTAGCGACAGCCGCAGGCAAAATCCCCGCTACGGGCGCGAGTGAACCATCTAGACCGAGCTCGCCCAAAACCACAAAACCTTCGAGGGCGTCGGAGGGCAAAGCGCCAATCGCGGCCATTAAGCCAAGCGCGATGGGTAAATCAAAATGACTGCCTTCTTTCGGCATATCGGCGGGCGCGAGATTGATCGTGATCCGACGGGTCGGCAACGCAAGGCCCACTGCGGCCAACGCGCCGCGCACGCGTTCACGCGATTCACCAACCGATTTATCCGGCAGGCCGACAATATTGAAAAGAACCCGCCCCGGCATAACTTGCACTTGAACATCGACGGGTTTCGCGTTGACGCCTTCAAAGGCGACGGTTGAAACCCTTACGACCATCGGCGCAAGCCCTTATCCGTGGCGAAACGAAGGGGAGCTACATCAGTCGGATAAAATGCGGGGCGGGTGTCAGGCATGGCACTTCGATCACACAAGCACGCGCCGTCTCTACACCCTGTCACATGTGACAGGGTGGCGTCATGTCGCGGCTCACTCAAAGACCACAATCAAAGCCTTCAATATCCACAAATTCCGCAGCAGTGATGTCGCCTGCGGCGCCAGACATGCCGCTGATATTATCAAGCGGGTCTTGACACAGCAGCATAAGATGGGCGGCTTGATAACGCCACCGTCTCACTTCAGCCCAAGGCCAAGCGAGGCCAAGGGTCAAAAGAACCGCAACCAAATTGCTTAGCGTGATCCAGATCATCGCGCCCCTTCCGATAAATGAGCGCACGCGATGACGTCGATCAAAAACGAGCGTTGAGAGCGCCACATTACGCGTGCCCGTGCGATAAAAAATCGAGGCAATAATCAGTCCAAAATAAAATGAGACGAAGAGCGAGTGCCAGGCCGAGAAAGATGAAATTCCGCCTGACATGTCGTCAACCATCTCCTCGGCCATCAGGTGATGAAAATAAAGTGGCAATGCTGTAAAAGGAACCATCGCGATGATGAGCACGAGAATGGAAAGACCGAATTGCGCCGTGATGGCGCCGAGCGGCGGAGCGATTTCCGCGCGGATGGCACCGTAACGCATACGACTGCCGATATAGCGCCAACTCGCTTTGGTGAAGAAGGGGAGAGCCAAACCGCCTGTCAACAGAACTGCAATCGGCAGCAGAACATAGATCCCAAAGCCGGCCAATAATCGCCGCGAAAACCGAAGCGAATATCCCGGAAACTTGTCATGCGGAGCGAAAAAGACAGTGAGGAATTGATGATGACAGGCAAGAGAAAAATATAGCCGATCAAAAGAATGGTGAAAAAGGGTGAGATCGCCACAAGAATATTGTAAAGAATAAGCGTGCCAACAACGATAAAACGTCCGATGAGAATCTTTACTAGCTCGGCATGATAATCAAAATGATATCCGTCAAGCGTTATATTCTGATAGAAATAACGAAGGCGTCGTACTTTGGCCCAAGCAGAATAAATCCTAATCGTGATGATCGAGAGTAGAACATTGATGATCCAGATTTTGAAGTAAGTGAATGTTCCACCGCTGAAGACAAACGAATGTTCACGAAATTCGGGAGAAGCGCTCTGACTTACTCGATTATTCAGTGCATCGCTCAT
Organism: Alphaproteobacteria bacterium; assembly: GCA_016870035.1. Classification (GTDB taxonomy): domain Bacteria; phylum Pseudomonadota; class Alphaproteobacteria; order Rhizobiales; family Beijerinckiaceae; genus CAIUPE01. The sequence continues at coordinate 49,603 of VGCJ01000005.1, read as the reverse complement.
CTTTTTTGCCTTTTTTCAACTTCTATATATTGATGCTCAACTATGATTTCTCTGCAAGCTTTTTAAGTTGTAAAGCGCTTCAAGTGCATCTTTTGGTGTAAGATCATCCGGATGAATTGACTCAAGCGCTTCGTGCAGTGGATCCGGACCGCTCACAATACGCGAAGAGCTTTGTTTCACCATTGTCGAGAAGAGCGGCAATTCATCAAGCATAACATCAACCGATGAATGCCGGTCGGACGCTTCAAGCTCCGCAAGAATCATCGATGCACGATCAACCACGCTGCGCGGCAAACCGGCAAGACGCGCCACGTGAATGCCGTAAGACCGATCCGCAGCACCCGCAATCACTTCATGTAAAAATATAACTTCGCCTTTATGATCAGTAACACGCATCGTCGCATTTTTGAGGCGCGGCAATTTTTGAGTGAGTGCGATTAACTCATGAAAATGGGTCGCAAAAAGCGCGCGGCAACGATTGACCTCATGGAGATGTTCAATCGTGGCCCACGCGATTGAGAGACCATCAAAAGTCGCGGTGCCGCGTCCGATTTCATCTAGGATCACGAGCGATTGTGGTGTGGCTTGATTGAGAATGGCGGCAGTTTCGATCATTTCAACCATGAAGGTAGAGCGACCGCGCGCCAAATCATCCGCGGCCCCCACGCGCGAAAACAAACGATCGACACGGCCGATACGCGCATTTTTTGCAGGCACAAAACATCCGGCCTGTGCCATTATCGCGATCAACGCGTTTTGTCTGAGATAGGTCGATTTACCGGCCATATTCGGACCGGTGACAACAAGAATACGGCCACCCTTTTCATGTTCGGGTTGCGAAAGATCCGATTTATTAGCGACAAAAGACACGCCGGAGCGTCGAAGCGCTTGCTCAACAACCGGATGGCGTCCCCCTTCAATGATGAATTCAAGCTCGTCTGTCATCACGGGGCGTGTGTGATTGAGATCATCAGCTAATTCAGCGAGCGCAGTTGCGACATCGATGATGGCGAGCGCATCAGCGGCATGCCGGATCGCTTCCGTTGATTCAATCAAGCGGGTTGCGAGCATTGAAAAGAGATCAAGTTCCAACGCAAGAGCGCGATCGCCGGCTGATACAATTTTTCCGGCAAGTTCCGCAAGTTCTGCCGTTGAAAATCGCATTGCGCCTTGCATGGTTTGCCGATGAATGAAGGTTTCAACATGCGGTGGTTTTAAAAATTCTTCGCCATTGGCTTGCGGAACTTCAATGAAGTAGCCCAAAAAATTGTTGAATTTGATCCTGAGTGCGCGCGCACCTGTAAGTGCGATATAATCGGCTTGCAGTTTCGCAATTACTTTGCGGCTTTCATCCCGCAAGGCGCGGATATCATCGAGTTCTTTTGAGAAACCTTGGCGGATAAATCCGCCATCGCGTTTATTAAGCGGCACATCTTCCGCAAGTGCGGCGTTCAATAGACTGGGAAGTTCCGGATTAACGCGAAGAAGCGCTTTGCGTGCATCTTCAATTTCTTGCGGAAGTGCATGATCGCTTGGAAGCTTCGCCGCAATCTCTTTTACTGTTAAGAGCGCTATACCTAAGCTCACAAGATCACGTGGGCCGCCCCGATCCATCGCCACACGCGTCAACGCGCGTAACATATCGGGTGCGCTTTTAAGTGCCTTGCGCAATGTTTGGCGGAGATCGCGTCGATCAAGACAATAGGCAATTGCGTCATGGCGCCCGCGGATTTCAGCGAGATCTGTGAGCGGGCCCGCAAGGCGTTCGGCAAGCAGGCGCGCGCCAACAGGTGTCACGGTGCGATCGATTGACGCGAGTAAAGATCCGTGTCGTTCACCCGATAGGGTCCGCGTGATTTCAAGATTGGCACGCGTGGCGGCATCAATGCGCATGACACTGTCATGACTCTCGCGCGAAGGTGGCGCGAGTGGTGCGCGAATGCCCTTCTGTGTACGTTCAACATAAGTGACGAGAGCTGCTGCAGCAACGAGTTCCGCGCGCGAGAATGTGCCAAAGCCTGAAAGTGTCGCGACATCAAAATAGACTTCAAGACGTTTTTCAGCGGACGACGCATCAAAACCTTCGCGCGCCATGGGTGTGATGGCATTGCGCCGATCGCGCAGCAAAGAGCCGAAAGGTCCTTGGTCATCAAGCAAACTGTCGGGCAGAAGAATTTCACGTGGCGCAAAACGCGCAATTGTTGCGAGTAGCGCTGTCTCCTGACTCTCAATCGTTACAAAATGGCCCGTCGAAATATCGGCGGCTGCGATGCCATAAATCCATCCTTGATCATCGGCTCTTTGTCGCGCCACAGCAAGAAGGCGATTGGCTTCACCCGGATCAAGAAGACGTTCTTCAGTGATTGTGCCGGGAGTAACACGCCGAGTCACATCGCGCCGTACAACCGATTTCGCACCGCGCTTCTTGGCTTCGGCCGGATCTTCAAGTTGTTCGCAGACCGCAACACGATGACCTGCCGCAATAAGACGTTGCAGATAATCATCGGCGCGTTCAACCGGCACTCCACACATCGGAATATCAGCACCCTGATGTTTGCCGCGCTTTGTGAGCACGATCCCGAGCGCGCGCGACGCGATTTCAGCATCTTCAAAAAAGAGCTCGTAGAAATCGCCCATGCGATAGAAAAGCAGGCAATCCGGATTGGCGCCTTTGATCTCAATATACTGCGCCATCATCGGCGTGACGCGGTCTTCGGTCGAATGGTCATGGGTTTGGCGCATGGATTTTTCATAGCAAAGGGTCTCGCGCGCTTCACGCCCTCAAGAGGACTTATCCGAGTATTTTTGTCCGGTACGCCCCGGTTGCTTTAGGGACCTTTCGCCCTTTAGAGTGGGAAAAACCACAAAAGACAGGGTGGGCATGATGGCAAATAAGGACGAGCAGCCCAGCAAACGCACGCGGCCAACAATCAGCGACACCGAAGCGCTTGAGTTCCATGCGATGGGCCGGCCCGGCAAGATCGAGATTGTCGCGACAAAGCCCATGGCCACCCAACGCGATCTCTCGCTTGCTTACTCCCCCGGCGTCGCGGTCCCAGTCAAAGCGATTGCAGAAAATCCGGCGCTCGCCTTCGATTACACATCAAAGGGCAATCTCGTCGCTGTTATTTCCAATGGCACGGCCATTCTCGGCCTCGGCAATCTTGGCGCACTTGCCTCAAAGCCTGTGATGGAGGGAAAGGCCGTCCTCTTCAAACGCTTTGCTGATGTCGATTCGATTGATCTTGAAGTCGACACCGAAGACCCGGATCAATTCATTAATGCTGTTCGCTATCTTGGGCCTTCTTTCGGCGGCATTAATCTCGAGGATATCAAGGCGCCGGAATGTTTCATCATCGAAGAGCGCTTGCGCGAATTGATGGATATACCCGTATTTCATGATGACCAGCATGGCACGGCCATCATCGCGGCTGCGGGTATCATGAACGCAATGCGGCTCACGGGCCGAGAGATGAAATCGACAAAGCTTGTCTGCAATGGCGCTGGTGCTGCAGGCATCGCCTGTCTTGAACTCATCAAGGCGATGGGCTTTGCGCCCGAGAATGTAATTCTCTGCGATACTAAGGGCGTTGTTTACAAAGGTCGCACCGAGGGCATGAACCAATGGAAAAGCGCGCATGCGGTTGAAACCAAAGCGCGCTCTTTGGAAGATGCAATGAAGGGTGCGGATGTCTTCTTCGGATTATCGGCTAAAGGTGCGCTATCTGCTGAGATGGTCAAAAGCATGGCGCCAAACCCGATCATTTTTGCAATGGCGAATCCTGATCCGGAAATCACACCTGAAGAAGCGCATGCTGTGCGTGATGATGTGATCATCGCCACAGGCCGTTCGGATTATCCTAATCAGGTCAATAATGTTTTGGGCTTTCCTTACATTTTCCGCGGCGCGCTTGATTGCCGCGCGTCAACCATCAACATGGAAATGAAAGTAGCGGCTGCCTATGCGCTTGCCGATCTCGCGCGTGAAGATGTGCCGGATGATGTCGCTGCTGCCTATCAGGGTGCCCGCCCACGCTTTGGACGTGATTATATCATTCCCGTGCCCTTTGATCCACGCTTGATTTATACGATTCCGCCGGCTGTTGCAAAGGCGGCGATGGAAACAGGTGTTGCGAAAAAGCCGATTGAAAATATGGAGCCCTATAAAGCGCAACTCTCCGCGCGGCGTGATCCTGTTGCGGGTGCATTGCAGCGTATTTTCGAACGCGTGAGGCGTTATCCAAAACGCGTTGTGTTTGCAGAGGGCGAAGAAGAACAGGTCATCCGCGCGGCGATGTCCTTCGTCAATCAGGGACTCGGTACTGCTATTCTTGTTGGCCGCGAAGATCGCGTGCGTGAGCGCGCCGCTGCTGTCGGCATTGAGCTTGATCGCAAAAACGGTATTGAAATTCACAATGCGCGTCTCTCGCATCGTAATGCCGCATATGCGCAAGCGCTCTATGAACGCTTGCAGCGCAAGGGTTTTCTGTTCCGTGATTGCCAACGTTTGATCAATAATGACCGTAATTATTTCGGCGCGTCGATGGTGGCACTTGGTGATGCGGATGCCATGGTAACGGGTGCCACTCGTAATTATTCTGTCGCGTTGAATGATGTGCTCAATGTGATCGACGCTAAGCCGGGTCATAAATTGATGGGTGCGTCGATTGTGATCGCGCGCGGGCGTACGGTGATTGTCGCTGATACCGCGATCACTGAAATGCCAACGGCAGAAGAGCTCGCCGATATAACGGTTGAAGCGGCTAGCGTTGCACGTCGTTTGGGTTATGAGCCGCGCGTTGCTTTGCTTGCTTATTCAACATTTGGTCATCCGCCAGGAGAACGATCTGCAAAAGTCATTGATGCGGTGAAAATTTTGGATACATGCCATTGTGATTTTATTTATGATGGTGAAATGGCAGCTGATGTGGCGCTCAGTAAAGATCTTCTCGCGCAATATCCGTTTAGCCGTTTGAAGGATACGGCTAATGTGCTTGTAATGCCGGCGTTTCACTCCGCATCGATCTCAACCAAGATGATGCAAACGCTCGGAGGATCAACTGTGATTGGCCCTTTGCTTGTAGGACTTGATCGCTCGGTTCAAATCATGCCGCTTGGTGCGAAAGATTCTGACATCGTCAATATGGCCGCGCTCGCTGCATTCAATGTTGGTGGGTGAGGGTTGTTCGCGCGCTTTGCGCGCGGCAAAAATGTCCAGCGAACATTTTTGAAACTCGAACGCCCGAAGCGTAAGCGCAGGGCCGGAATAGAAACGTCAGTTTCGAACGCCTTGAGCCCGAGCGAAAGGCCGGAAGAGAAGCAGCTTCATCCATGCATCATGTATTTTCATTTCGCCGCTCTTTAAAAAACTTTTTTAATAATGTGGAAGCGTCTAACTCGCCAATTCCGCCATAGATTTCCGGTGCGTGATGGCATGTGGGTTGCGAGAAGAAACGCGGACCATGTTCAACCGCACCGCCTTTTGGATCGCTTGCCCCAAAATACAATCTGCGAATGCGAGCGAAAGAAATCGCCCCTGCGCACATCGCGCAAGGCTCAAGCGTCACATAGAGATCGCACTTAAATAGTCGCTCTGATCCGATGAGCCGCGCCGCTTCGCGGAGCGCGAGAATTTCTGCGTGGGCGGTGGGGTCATGATCGGCGATGGTCCGATTGCCGGCTGTAGCGAGCACCGCACCGTCTTTCACAATAACGGCACCAACAGGCACTTCGCCACGCTCCGCAGCTTGGTGGGCGGCATCAAGAGCCAGATCCATCGGCTTTTTGGTCGTTTGGCTCATGGATGCGTCGTCGCCCCTCGCTTCGCACTCGTTCCTCTGCTATCAGCGCGCCATGAGTGATGACAATAGAAAGAGTGGCGGCGGCAAAGGCCGCCCCCCGCGTGGCCCTGGTTTTGATCGGGACCGCAATGGCCCTCCGCGTGGACCTTCCCGGGGTGGCCCCCGTTCCGAGGGGCGCGGTTTCAAAAGTCCGCGCGCAGAAGGGGGACGTTTTGATCGCAGCCGCTCCGAAGGTCGGCCGGATCGACCCGCTTCTGGCGAAGCCATGATCAAAGGGGCTTTTCGCCCCAGAAAGCCGCGTGATGAGGGGGCGAAGGCTGATTCTGGTCCCCGCTCAGAGTCTCGCTCTTTTTCAGATCAGCGCGAAAGAGATGGCGGCAAGCGCCGTTTCTCGCCCACGAAAGGCCCGCGTCGCAGCTTTTTTGATCGTCCCGATTTTGCCAAATCAGAAAGACCGCCGCGTGAGCGACGCGCGGGGGATCGTCCCCAGGGTGATCGTCCATTCCGTGACCGCCCCCAGGGTGATCGTCCTTTCCGCTCTCGCCCATCCGGCGACCGCCCTTTCCGCGAACGCCGCGAAGGGGATAGGCCTCGTGGTCCACGCCCACCGCGGGATGGCTCATCCCGCGATCAAGGCAAATTCCATGACCGGCCTTCGGACGGGCGCGGTATAAGACATAATCGTCCTGGGTCAGCGCCTAAGCCGCGTCCAGGTGATCGTATCGCGAAAGTCATGGCGCGTGCGGGACTTTGCTCGCGTCGTGATGCAGAGGCGTGGATTCTCGAAGGCCGCGTAGTTGTGAATTGCGAAACGCTTGCAACGCCCGCGCGCGATATTGTGCCGAGTGATCGCGTTGAAGTGGATGGCAAGCCCTTACCTCTCCGCGAGCGCACGCGACTTTTTCTTTATCATAAGCCGCGTGGTCTTGTGACCACAGCGCGTGATCCGGAAGGTCGCCCCACTGCTTTCGCGCAATTGCCAAAAGGCCTGCCGCGCTTGATTTCAGTCGGCCGTCTCGATATCAACACTGAAGGCTTACTGCTTCTCACCAATGATGGTGGTTTGGCGCGCATCATCGAATTGCCAGAAACGGGATGGTTACGTCGTTATCGTGTGCGTTGCTTTGGTGAAATCAATCAAGCAACTCTTGATACACTCAGAGACGGTGTGACGATTGATGGCATGCATTATGGCCCGATTGAAGCCACGCTTGATCGCGAGAAGGGCGATAATGTCTGGCTTACTTTGGGGTTACGCGAAGGAAAAAATCGCGAAGTCAAACGCGTGCTTGAGCATTTCGGACTTGCGGTCAATCGTTTGATCCGCGTGTCATTTGGCCCTTTCCAATTGGGCGAATTGGCAGAAAGTGCAGTTGAAGAAGTGCGTACCGGATTTTTGCGGCATCAAATTTCACCCGAAATGGTGACGGCTTCTGGTGTTGATTTTAATGGTCCGGTTTTCAACTATGACGAAGACTTCGAGGACATCGCACCGAAAAAATTTGAACGTCGTGAGGAGCACACACGCGATGCGCGTCCACCACGTCGTGAATTTGGTCGCGATGACTCACGTCCATCACGTCGCGAATTTGATCGTAATGATCGTGACGCTCCGCGCAGTGACCGCAAAGATCGCCCGGCACGTTTTGAAGCAAAAGCGCCTGAAGCGGGTGGAGATGAAAAACCCGCGCGTTCTCCCCGTCCGTATCGCAATGAAGTCCAGAAAAAAATCTGGCGTGCGGATGATGTGCAAGAACGTATGACCACACGCTCAACGCCGAAAGCGCCACGTCGCGGATTTGATCCCAAACAAGCCCGTGCTGAAAATGCCGAACGCACGCATCAACGCGCCGGACGCATCCAATCGCGCGGCGGTAAAAGTGTGATGGTTGAAAAACTCAGCCACCGAACACGCACTGAGTCAGGGCGCACGGATCGCTCACCACAAGGCAAGGGCGCGCCGCGTTCAAAGGGTCCGCGTCCGCCACGTTCGCGTTAAACCCATGCGCATCGTTGCGGGTCGCTTCAAGGGACGAGTGCTTGTAACGCCTTCGGGAATGGCGACCAGACCGACTTCGGATCGATTGCGCGAAACACTCTTTAATGTGTTGGCGCATGCCTATGATGATCGTGTCACGGATACGCGTGTGCTTGATCTTTTTTCAGGATCCGGTGCGCTTGGATTGGAAGCGCTTTCACGCGGTGCGGTGTTCGCGCAATTTGTTGAAGAGGCGCCCGCTGCGCGGGGCGCGATCAAAGACAATATTGATGCGCTTGGTGTCGCTGGCATCACGAAAGTCTATCGCCGTGACGCAACACATCTCGGACCGTTGCCGCCCGATGAAAAATTTTCACTCATCTTTTGCGATCCGCCTTATAGCAAAGGCCTTGCGGCGCGCGCTCTAAACAGCGCGCTCAAAGGAGGGTGGCTGGCGCCCCGCGCATTGATCATTGTTGAGGAAAAGATCGGCGCGACAGATGTGCTGCCGGACGGGATCACCCTTCTTGAAACGCGAGATTATGGCGAGACGAGTTTGACCTTTGCGGAAGCGCCATGACGCAGTTTCTCTTTGAAGGGTCTTATTCGCGATAGTCACAGATAATGAGGTCCACCATTCTTCTTGGCGTTCAATATAGGGAGAGCCCCATGTCCGATAAAATCGCAATGGCAGACGGTCAGAAACATCTGACGGGAGGGTGTTTATGCGGTCATGTGAAGTTTAAAGTCGCGGGTGAAATGCGCGAGGTGGTTGCCTGTCACTGCTCGCAATGCCGGAAGCAGACCGGTAATTTTTTCACATCCTCAAATGCAAAAAGCGCTGATGTGAGTTTTGTTGAGACCAAAGGTCTCAAATGGTTCAAGTCTTCAGACCAGGCTGAACGAGGCTTTTGTCAGGATTGTGGTAGCGCGTTGTTCTGGCGTCGCTTTGATAGCGATACGATTTCTATCACTGCGGGATCGCTTGACGGCAAGACGGGTCTCAAAATTTGCGAGCATATTTATGTTGCCGATAAACCCGATTGGTACGAGATCACCGACGGCATCAAACAATATCCGATCTGGCGATGATCGGTCTGCGTAAGCGCTGAAGTTTAAGGTTTGGAATAAAATATCATGGCGCTTCTTCTCGGCATCGACACGGGCGGCACTTATACCGACGCGGTTCTGTTTGACGACAAACAGAGCCGAGTGATCGCCAAAGCGAAGTCTCTGACGACGCGCCATGATCTCGCCATCGGCATTTCAGGTGCGGTCACGCGCGTCATCGACGCGGCTAAAATTGATGCCGCGACAATCGAACTTGTTTCTCTCTCCACTACGCTTGCAACCAATGCACTTGTTGAAGGTCAGCAACGCCGCATCGGTCTTGTGATGATCGGCTTCTCTGAAAGTGATATTCAACGCCAAGGCCTTGCTTCCGCGCTCGGCAATGATCCGATGGTGCGCATCGCTGGCGGGCATAATGTAACGGGTGATGAAGCCGCATCGCTTGATCTCGCGGCGCTTGATGCATGGCTTGATGGGGCAGGGAAAACGGTTACCGGTTACGCCGTTGCCGGTTATTTCTCGACACGCAATCCGGAGCATGAAATTCGCATGCGCGATCATATTCGTGCGCGCACGCATTTGCCCGTCACATGCAGCCATGAACTGACAAGCCAGCTCGATGGCCCACGCCGCGCGCTCACCTGTGTTTTGAATTCACGCCTCATTCCGCTGATTGACGGGCTCATCGGCGCGACAGCGCGTTTTCTTGACGAGCGAAATATAAAAGCTCCCGTCATGGTCGTGCGCGGCGATGGCGCATTGATTGCCGCAGATGTTGCGCGTGAACGGCCAATTGAAACTATTCTCTCAGGCCCCGCCGCAACGCTTGTCGGCGCAGCGTTTTTGACGGGTTCGCAAGATGCGCTCGTCTCCGATATTGGCGGCACGACAACCGATATTGCGATCATGAAAAATGGTGCGCCGCGGCTCGATCCGCTCGGCGCGCGTGTCGGCCCCTATCAGACCATGGTGCAGGCTGTCGCGATGCGCACAATTGGTCTCGGTGGTGATAGTGAAGTGCGCTTGCATGAAGAAGGCATGCGCGTGACGCTTGAGCTTGGCCCGCGCCGCGCAATGCCGCTGAGCCTTCTCGCGCTTGAGCATCGCGCCATGGTGCATGCCTCACTGGAAAAGCAGATGCGGGCGGAAGTCGCACGCCCGACAGATGCGCGCTTTGTTGTGCCGATGCCTGTGTCGGAGGCTGCACGCGCGGGCCTCTCGCCCGCTGAAGCAGAGCTGCTCGATAAAATCGATGACAAACCAAAAGCTGTTGAAGATGTAGCAGAGACACGAACGGAAACGGGCGCGCTCAATCGCCTCGTCATCAACGGGCTTGTGCTGATCTCCTCACTCACGCCTTCAGATGCCGCGCATGTGCTTGGCCTTCATTCCGGCTGGGATGGCGATGCAGCGCGCCAAGCGGCAACGCTAATGGCGCGTCGACGTGGTGCAAAAGGTGAAGTTCTGTTTGAAACGCCAGAAGCGGTGGCTGAAGCGATCATCGCGCGCCTTGTTCGCCGCTCCGGCGAAGCGCTGATGGATGTTGCTCTGCATGAAGATGGTTTCATGCTCGATCATCCAAGCCGCCATCCGCTGATGATTGCCGCGCTTGAAAAGAAGACCGGCGTGTCGTCGATCCGCTTCGATTTCAATTTGCCGATTGTCGGCGTCGGCGCGTCTGCTCCGACCTATTATCCGATGGTCGGCGATTTCCTCGAATCCGAAGTCGTGCTGCCCGAACATTCCGATGTCGCCAATGCGCTTGGCGCGGTTGTCGGTCATGTGCGCATCACGGGCGAAAGCGTTATCCTTTCGCCTGGCCCCGGTCGCTTCCGTGTACACGGGCCGAGCGACAAACATGATTTCACGGATCTCGAAGCTGCTGCTGAAGCGGCGATCTCGGGCCTCAAAGCCGATCTCGCCAAGCGCGCGGAAGCGGCTGGCGCAGACGACATCGACATCGCGGTCGACCGCAAAGATGTCTCCGCTTTCACCGACGGGCAGGAAATCTTCGTCGAAAGCCGAATCATCGCGGTCGCTGCAGGCCGCCCGCGCCTCGCCCACTCCTGAAAATTCCCTCTGATCACTCCGCCAAAGTGCCAAGTGGCGGCTCTAGGGTAAAATATGGCAATGTCCCGCTCAGTTAAGGGGACTATTCATGGCGTTGCATCTAGACGATCCGGCGGTGACCGATCTCGCCCGTTGGCGGAAACTCGCAGAAGCTGTGCTGAAAGGCGCGGATTTCGATGAGACCCTTACCTCGAAAACCGCAGATGGTATCCGCATTGAGCCGCTTTATGCCAAGGCCGAAAGCCGCGCACCGATTGCGGGACGTCCGGCAGGAAGCGCATGGGCGATCATGCAACGCATTGATGATGCCGATGCGACACGCGCCAATAAGCAAGCGCTCACCGATTTAGAGAATGGCGCGAATGGCCTGACGCTTGTTTTCAACGACTCGATAGGAGCGAACGGTTTCGGCATCGACGCAAAAGCCGAACTCGTCGCCGATATTCTGAAAGGTGTTTATCTCGATGCCGGAATCGACATCGCGCTTGATTGCGGTCCGCGTGGACGTAACGACGCGCATGCCTTTGCCGATGCCTGCAAGGCGCTCGGCTTTCCGGCGAACACTGTGCGTGTGCGTTTCGGATTGAATCCGATTGGCACGGGCGCGCGCATCGGCGTATTGCATGGTGATGGTGCACAAGTGGCGAAAAATGTCTCGGCCGCGGTGAATGATTTGATTGGTAAGGGCTTCAAAGGTCCGTTCATAGCGGCTGACGGCCGCGGTGTGCATGCAGCAGGCGGATCCGAAGCGCAGGAGCTTGCATTTGTCTTAGCCTCTGCCATTTTCTATCTTCGTGGACTTGAAGCCTCCGGCATTGCACTTGATGATGCGCGCGCGATGATCGAGTTTCGCCTTGCGAGCGATGGTGACCAATTCCTGTCAATTGCCAAACATCGCGCCTTGCGCAAACTCTGGGCGGGAATCGAGACCCAATGTGGACCCACGCCAAAGCCAATTTTCATGACATCAGAAACGGCATCCCGCATGCTCACAACGCGTGATGCATGGGTGAACTTGCTTCGCAACGGTATGGGATGTTTTGCGGCCGCGATTGGCGGCGCGAATGCGATTTCGGTTTTGCCCTTCACATCGGCGATTGGTCTTGCCGATGGGTTCGCGCGGCGCTTGGCGCGCAATACGCAACTGGTGCTCGCGCAGGAATCGCATCTCGCAAGCGTTGCTGATCCGGCTGCTGGTGCAGGCGGATATGAAGCTTTGACTGATGCGCTTGTTGAAAAAGCATGGTCCGAATTTCAATCTATTGAGCAAGATGGCGGCGTTGTTGAAGCATTACACAAAGGCGCAATTCAAGCGCGTGTGAGAACCATTGCAGCAGAACGTCACGCGGCGATTGAAAGTAAAGGAGCAGCGATCCTTGGCGTCACTTTGTTCCCCGATGCACATGAAAAGCCGATAACTGTTCTCGCGCCCATGCCTTCGCTCGCAGCTCTGGAAAACACACAATTCGAACCTCTGATTGCATCGCGCATTGCTGAGCGGTTTGAAGCGAAAATGCCGAAACTGGGAGCTGCATCATGACCCGTATCCCTGATTTCTCGAAAGCATCATTCGTCGCGACAAATGTACCAACACAGAGCGGCAGCACATCCGACTGGATGACACCCGAAGGTATTGCGGTAAAGCCGATCTACACGGAAGCGGATCGCAAGGGCTTGAGCTTCGTCGATTCCGTTCCGGGCGCGCAACCTTATCTGCGTGGCCCTTACCCCACCATGTATGTCAATCAACCCTGGACGATCCGACAATATGCGGGCTTCTCGACGGCTGAAGATTCAAATGCCTTCTATCGCCGCAATCTCGCTGCAGGCCAGAAGGGTCTCTCGGTCGCGTTCGATCTTGCGACGCATCGTGGTTATGATTCCGATCATCCGCGTGTCAAAGGCGATGTCGGCATGGCTGGTGTTGCGATTGATTCTATTTACGACATGCGCACTCTGTTCTCGGGCATTCCGCTTGACGAGATGAGCGTGTCGATGACGATGAATGGGGCGGTTCTGCCGGTGCTCGCGCTTTACATCGTCGCTGCTGAAGAACAGGGCGTGGCGCAAGAAAAGCTCTCCGGCACAATCCAGAACGATATCCTCAAAGAATTCATGGTGAGAAATACGTATATTTATCCGCCTGCGCCATCGATGCGCATCATCTCGGATATTTTCTCCTACACGTCGACGCATATGCCCAAATTCAATTCGATTTCGATTTCCGGCTATCACATGCAAGAAGCAGGTGCGACGCAGGATCTCGAACTCGCTTACACGCTTGCTGATGGTGTCGATTATATCCGCGCCGGTATTGCTGTAGGATTAGACATCGACACGTTTGCCCCGCGTCTCTCGTTCTTCTGGGCCATCGGCATGAATTTTTTCATGGAAGTCGCAAAGCTCCGCGCTGCGCGCCTTCTCTGGACGAAACTCGTCAAGCAGTTCAACCCGAAGAGCGAGAAGAGCCTGCCTTTGCGCACGCACAGCCAGACTTCCGGCTGGTCACTCACGGCTCAGGATGTCTTCAATAATGTCATTCGTACCGAGATTGAAGCGATGGCGGCAACGCAAGGCCATACGCAGTCGCTGCATACCAATTCGCTCGACGAAGCACTTGCCCTACCGACGGATTTCTCGGCGCGCATTGCCCGCAATACGCAGCTCTTTTTGCAAAAGGAAAGCGGCACAACGCGCATCATCGATCCGTGGGGCGGATCGCATTATGTCGAGCGCTTGACGGCGGAACTCGCTGAAAAAGCCTGGGCGCATATCGAAGAAGTCGAAGCGTTAGGCGGCATGGCGAAAGCCATTGATGCCGGCATTCCGAAACGCCGCATCGAAGAAGCGGCAGCACGTACACAAGCGCGTATCGACTCCGGCACGCAAGCTGTCATCGGCGTGAATATCTACCGTCCTGAAAACAAGCAGCAGATCGACGTCTTGAAAGTTGATAACTCCGCAGTGCTTGCCCAGCAAATCGACAAACTCAAACGCCTCCGCGCCGAACGCAATGAAACCGACACGCAAGCCGCATTGAAAGCGCTTGAAGACGGCGCACGCGGAAACGCCAATCTGCTTGAACTCTCGATCAATGCCGGACGCGCGAAAGCCACTGTCGGCGAAATTTCCATGGCGCTTGAGAAGGCATTCGGACGCCACAAGGCTGTCGCCGATGTCGTCATGGGCGTTTATAGCAAAGAAATTGGCGCACTCAATGAAGCCTTCGACCGCGCGCGCGATATGGTTGCATCTTTCAAAGAAAATGACGGTCGCCTGCCGCGCATTCTCGTCGCGAAAATGGGTCAGGACGGACACGATCGCGGGCAGAAAGTGATTGCATCCGCATTCTCTGATCTCGGCTTTGACGTCGATGTCGGCGATCTCTTCTCAACACCCGAGGAAGCCGCGAAAGAAGCGATTGAGAAAAATGTTCATGTGGTCGGCGTGTCAACGCTTGCGGCTAGTCATCTGACACTTGTGCCCGCACTTAAAGCTGCATTGGATCAATCAGGCCGTTCAGACATTATGATCGTGGTCGGCGGCGTGATCCCCGAGCAAGATTTTGAAGCGCTCAAAAATGCAGGCGCTGATGCCATCTTTCCGCCGGGTACGGTCGTGTCCGACGCGGCAATCAATGTGCTTGATCGTTTAAATGAACGTCGTGGCTATCGGCAAACGCACGTGTTATAAAATTATTGTGTCTCGAGGCTCTGCGCTTCGAACGCTTGCGCTTGTCGCGCATCGTCCGGCGGCATCGCTAGCTGTGCACCAATCGCACGAATGGCCGCCGGCGCTGCCGCAAAAGTACCATGGCGGAAAAAATCACCCGTATCGGTATTTGAAAGATCGTAAACGCGCACGCCAAGTTTTGCGATTTCGTCGCGTTGCGTTTTGTCATTGAGATCAAGTGCGCCCACACGTTGACGATCGCCCGCCAAGACACTTGAAATATTGAGTGCCTTATCATCCGCAGCCGCAAAAATTGAAACGCGCGCAAAAGCGCCAACACGCGCATATTGCTGCTTGAAGACAGCAAGATCGATATCCGGGGCGGCCAGCATCACTTCACCAAGACGACCGGAGAGATCGCCGCGACCGCCGATGGCCGATTCGCGTAAAGCTTCCATCGTCAACCATGTGCCCATGGAATGGGCCAAAATGTGAATGCGTCCAACGCCAGGCATAGTGCCAAGTTCTGAGAGAACGGTCGTTAAATCATCACGAGACGCTGTCGCGTTGTCTTTATCTGCACCATAAGCAAAAGCTCGGTTTTGCGAAGGCCATGTAAAAAGGACCGGCACGCCTGTAAATCCGGAATCGGTTGCAATTTGTGCAAGACGAAACCGAGCTTCGTCATAGCCAGTATTGAAGCCATGAACGTAAACAAGAATATCACGAGCGGTACCAACACGACCGGAAAGCTGCGCTGAAATTTCGGCACGAAACCGATCATGATCAAGCATGCGTTGACTTAAAAAAGTGAAATGAGAGTTCCGACTTTCCGAACCAAAGGCAGGCCTTTCAATTTGTCCGGTTTTATGATTTTTTGGAATATTGATGAGATTCATCAAATAATTTGTCGTTGATGAAAGCTCGGTGGTCACCGATCCATCGCCATTCATTTTACGAGTTGTCGCAATGAAAATAGGCATCACATCACCGGTTTTCACTTCAGCCGTATCTGTGAAGCGCGTACCGGATAATCCGCTCATGCATCCAGAAAGCATCGTCAATGCAACGCCGATGACACTGAATTTCATACATTGTGAAGGCTGCGGACGGATCATGTTCATTCTAAAAAATTGAGATCAAAACTAAGGCACGCCTCTTTCATGGGTGAATGAGGCGAGATTAGGACCAGTGCCTTTAGGCATCCATCAAAAGGCTTGTTGGTTTGACGGAACCGACCGTCATGCCGTTCCAATTGGTTAAGGTCGGCCACGCTTTAGCATCAAATGCGCGCCGCTCCTCTTCACTCATTATGAGGAAGCGATGAACAATGCCCGCAAGCATCGCTTGTGATGCGCGCGTCTCGCCATCATCCGCTTTAAGTGCAATGCCTAAACCCTGTTCGGGCAAAGCCGCACAGTAAACACCTTCAGCGCCGGTTTTCACAAACAGGCGTTGACCAAAAATTTCCATCGCAACCGTATCAAGCCGCCCAGTGCCCGCGACCATAAAGGGATGGGCTGCGGCCGCTTGCCGAAGCCGCGCCGCAGCTTTCGCTCGTTCAGGCCCAAGCCCTGCGCCCGTGCCAATCTTTGCGAAACCATGTGCAAGATTTTTCAAGGGCACCGCATAGGTTGGAATCGAGCAGCCATCCGTGCCGGTCCATTCCTCACGCACGCGAAACCCTGTCATCTCTTCGCCAGCGGCGCGAATTTGTCTTTGCACTCGATGTTCGGGTTTTATGTAACCCTTTGGGTCCTCATCAAGGCCGCAAGCCAAGCAAATGAAGCCTGAATGTTTGCCGGAGCAATTATTGTGAAGTGCCGAGGGTTTTTGGCCGGCTGCGACCAACGCGCGTTCCGCTGTTTTATTCGAGGGCCAATGTGCCCCACATTCGAGGCATGTTTGATCCTTACCCGCCTTTTTAAGGATCCCCAATGCGGTTTCTGCGTGGCGCGGCTCGCCGGAATGAGACGATATGGCAAGCGCCAGTTCTTCATCGGTGAGGCCAAAGCGATCTGCAATCCCTGACTCGATCAGCGGGAGCGCTTGGAAAGCTTTCACTGCCGAACGCGGAAAGACGGGCGTTTCAATATCCCCGAGTTCAAGGACGGTCCCGCCATCGGCATCAATAACGGCCACAGACCCCCGATGTTGGGATTCGACCGCTTGGCCACGATAGACTTCGACAAGAACGGGATGGGTGCTCACAACTATGACTCCAAAAGACGAGACGAGAGTGGCAGTCGCATATCGAAGCTTTCGACACAAGGGAGCAGACTTTTCCTTGGCCTTGGGTTAGAGCGGAGTCGTCAGTAAGGCCGCGAAGCGGACGGATGAAATACGGAGAAAAGGTTCATGCGTATTGCCATGATTGGCGCAGGTTATGTCGGGTTGGTGTCGGGCGCCTGCTTTTCGGATTTCGGTCATGAAGTGATCTGCGTCGATGCAAGCCGCGATCGGATCGAGGGACTAAATCGGGGCGAGATACCCATTTACGAACCTGGCCTTGCTGAACTTGTCGCAAAAAATACGCGTGAAGGTCGCCTCTCTTTCACAATGGATTTACCTGCTGCTGTTTCAAAAGCGGATGCCGTTTTTATTGCTGTCGGCACGCCCTCACGTCGTGGTGACGGTCATGCGGATTTATCTTATGTCTATGCCGCGACGCGCCAAATTGCTGAAGCGATTCATCCTGACGCGATTGTCGTCACAAAATCAACGGTGCCTGTTGGAACCGGTGATGAAGTTGAGCGGATCTTGCGCGAGATGCGTCCGGAGCATTCAATTGAAGTGGTCTCTAATCCTGAATTTCTTCGCGAAGGCGCTGCCATTGGTGATTTTAAAAGGCCTGATCGTATCGTGATCGGCACGACTGATGAGCGTGCACGTAAAGTAATGACAGAAATTTATCGACCGCTTTATCTCAACGAGCCGCCACTCGTCTTTACAGATCGTCGAACATCCGAATTGATTAAGTATGCCGCGAATGCCTTTCTTGCTGTCAAGATCACTTACATCAATGAGATTGCGGATCTCTGCGAGGCGGTCGGTGCCAATGTGCAAGATGTTTCGCGAGGGATCGGATTGGATAACCGCATAGGTTCAAAATTTCTTCATCCTGGTCCCGGTTATGGAGGTTCTTGTTTTCCAAAAGATACGCAAGCATTGGTAAAAACTGCGCAAGATGAAGGTGTAGCTTTACGCATCGTTGAAAGTGTTGTGGCTGTAAATGATCAACGCAAAAGAGGAATGGCACATCGTGTAATTTCTGCACTTGGTGGCGATGTGCGTGGAAAAACTATTGCGGTTTTAGGTCTCACTTTTAAACCCAATACGGATGATATGCGCGATGCGCCATCATTGGCTTTGATTACAGCCCTCCAAGATGCCGGTGCTGAGATTCGCGCTTATGATCCGCAAGGTATGGAAGCGGCAGCGTCAATGACATCGAATGTGTTTTTCGCTGATAATGCCTATACATGTGTTGATAATGCTGATGCGCTTGTCATTGTGACTGAATGGGATGCATTCAGGGCGCTTGATCTTGAGCGCGTTCGCGCATCTCTTAAGACTCCCGTTCTAATCGATCTACGCAATATTTATCGCCCAGTAGAAATGCGGACAAAAGGCTTTCAGTATGTGAGCGTGGGTCGTCCGTGAAGCCAGACGCGTTTGTCCATCAAAAACATTATGATTTTGGTCTGAACGCCTTGCAGAATTTTTTATTCGTCTCAAAACGATCACCGCCGATCAAATCAATGCAGTAAGGAACCGCTGGAAATACCGCATCGAGACAAGTGCGAATCGCTGTAGGTTTTCCGGGTAGATTGATGATCAGACTCTTGCCACGAATGCCTGCCGTTTGACGCGAGAGAATGGCAGTAGGGACTTCTTTCAAACTCGCTATGCGCATTAATTCTCCAAAGCCGGGCATCATTTTTTCGCATACCGCTTCGGTGGCTTCCGGTGTGACATCGCGTAGCGCTGGGCCGGTGCCGCCCGTGGTCAAGATCAAAGAGCAGGCTTCATGATCGGCTAGATCGCAGAGTGTTGTGATAATGGTCGGCGTCTCGTCAGGAATGATCACCTGAACAGGTCGCCAAGACGACGCCAAAAGATTCGTCAAAGCGGCAATGATTCCAGGCCCGCCTTTATCTTCATAATCACCGCGACTAGCGCGATCCGAGATCGTGACAATGCCAATCGGCGAAGCAGTGCTCATGGAGGTCAATCCCTCTAAATCCTTATTGCAAACTTGACTCTCTGCGGTCCGACCGCGAAGTGATTTATTTGTAGCATGTGGTGGACGCAATCGACAGGGATAGGCCGAGCATGGATCGGGACACGCTGGCGGAACTCTTTGGACAGATTGCCGTTCGAGCGGGTGCCATCATTCTCCCACACCGCGCGCGGCTTGATCAGGCGCGTCGAAAAGCAGATGGCAGTCCCGTGACTGATGCCGATGAGGCCTCGGAGCGGTTTATTCTTCGCGCGCTGTGTGAAGCCGTGCCTGAAATTCCGGTGATTGCAGAAGAGGAACAAGCCGCTGGGATATCCCATGCTATCGCTGATCGATTTATTCTTGTCGATCCGCTTGATGGGACGCGGGAATTTATTCGTGGCCGTGCGGAATTTGCGGTCAATATCGGGTTGATCGAGGGAGGCGTCCCCGTTGCCGGCGCGATTTATGCGCCGCTTCTCTCCAAACTCTGGATTGGCGGAACACGAGCCTTTGCGCTGACAATTAAGCCGGATGAAGCGCTCGAGGCCGCAAGTGATCGGCGGGAGATCGCCACGCGTGAAGCCCCGCAGGGCCCACTCACGGTGGTGGCGAGCCGTTCACATCCCGACCGTGCAACGGGAGAATTTATCGACGCGCTTTCCATTGCAGAGTGCATTTCCGCCGGATCTTCGCTGAAATTTTGTCTCGTGGCAGAGGGACGGGCGGATCTCTATCCGCGTTTTGGCCCAACAATGGAATGGGACGTCGCGGCCGGACATGCGATTATTTCCGCTGCGGGTGGTGTTGTGGTTGATGGCGAGGGTCGTCCCTTTCGTTACGGGAAAGGCGGGTTTCAAAGCGGTGCTTTTGTCGCTTTTAGTCGCGAAAGTTTAGCGCGGCGGATTTTTTCAGTTAGATTGGCTGACCCGGATATTGCGTTCACGCTGCGACAGTCTGACGCTGTGTAATCATTTAACGTCAAGTCATGATTGCTGGACGGAATTTTCCCGTTAAGTCGCCATTGCGTTAGTGAATGCAGCGCAGAGTCTTTATTCTGGTGTTGCAGAGCAACAAAATGCGCGAGGGGGCGCGAAAAAATGTCGGCTGAAAATTACGATGATCATGCCAAGAAAGAGGATCTGAAAGTCCTCCATTCGATGGGCTATGCAGAAGAACTCGAAAGATCGATGAGTGCATTTTCAAATTTTGCGATTTTTTTCGATCATTTGCATTTTGTCGGGCGGCATTAACTAACTCGCTCAAGCCACAGCGGGTGCGGGCGGCGGCGCCATCGGAATCGGTTGGATTGTTGGGTGTGCGGTTTCTGCAGTCTTCGGAATCGCGATGGCGCAAATTGGTTCGGCCTATCCGACTGCAGGCGGTCTTTATCATTGGGGTTTCATTCTCGGTAACCACTTCACAGGCTGGCTTACGGCTTGGCTTAATCTTTTAGGTCTTGTGACAGTTCTTGGTGCGATCAATTTCGGAACATGGAATTTCTTTGCCGGCGCATTTGGTTTCGATGTAACCAATCTCACCAATCAAATGATCTTTCTCGTTGTGATTACGGGCGCGCAAGCTCTCGTCAATCATTTCGGCATTCGCCTGACCGCATTGCTTACCGATTTCTCGGGTTATTTGATTTTTGGTGCTGCACTCGCATTGACGATTGGATGTCTGATCGCCGCGGATCATTGGGAAATCTCACGGCTTTGGACCTTTACAAATTATTCCGGTCAACCGGAAGAAGGCTCGGTGTGGCCGCAATCGGATTCATTGTTCCGGATTTTCCTTTTGGGACTCTTGCTGCCGATTTACACAATCACCGGCTATGATGCTTCTGCCCATACGTCTGAAGAAACGAAACGCGCTGCGCATTCTGTTCCGCGTGGCATTGTCTCGTCGATCCTGTGGTCTTCGATCGCGAGTTGGGTCATGCTCTCCGCTTTCGTGATGATGATCCCGGATATGGCAGAAGCCGCGAAGCAAGGCTGGAACGTCTTCTTCTGGGCGATTGATGCGAAAATGAATCCGACTTTCGCGAAGCTTCTCTATGTTGCGATTTTCATCTCGCAATGGCTTTGCGGTTTGGCGACAGTGACATCCGTATCGCGCATGATTTTTGCCTTCTCGCGTGATGGTGGATTGCCCTTCTCGAAAACCTTGGCAAGTGTGAGCAAAGCGCATCGCACACCTGTCTCTGCGATTCGGACGGGTTCGATACTGTCCGTGCTCTTTGTTTGGGGCACGACGGTGATCTCCATCGCCGGCTCGTCGGCCTATTCGATTGTCGTGTCTTGCACGGTGATCTTCTTGTTCCTGTCCTTCACGGTGCCGATTGCTTTGGGCCTCTTTGCGCACGGCACGCCAAAATGGAACAAGATGGGTCCTTGGGATTTGGGCCCGGGCCTCTTCAAACTCTTTGCTGTATTGTCGATCCTCGCAATGGCGTTGATCTTCTATCTCGGCATCCAGCCACCGAATGATTGGGCGCTCTCAATTACGGTCGGCTTCTTGATTTTGACGGGGATCATCTGGTTCGCTTTTGAAAATAAGCGTTTCAAAGGCCCGCCGATTGGTCATGTGATCGCCAAGCGCCAAGCCGAAATTGCGGCGGCGGAAGCGGCTATCGGCGAGAAATAATTCGAAATGAGAAGGCGTCGGGCCAAGTCCCGCCACTTTTAATGCCCCGCCGTTTTTCTTTTGCGGGTTTCAGGCGCCGTGAATATGCCGATATTGCTGAAGGAAAGTGGCCCTTAATCCGCGCGCTCCGTGGTGGGTGAAATAGGTCTGCCACTCGGTGAGCTCATCAAGCGTCAGACGATAGCGCTCAGCGGCCTCCTCTGAACTGATCAGGCCCGCATGAATGGCTTCAATCAATTTGGCTTTCCGGCTCATGACCCAACGGGTTTCGTGGCTTGGCGGCAGATCGGCGAGCGAAAGTGCCGCAGCCGGGGCTTGGGACAACACAGACATGATACGCAACCAGATACAAACGAGACGCTACAACACGCGTGCTTCGAACAACAATACCGAATCACCTTGGTTTTTTTACCATAGGACCTTAAAAATTTATGCTCGATCCGAATAAAAGGCGCGACCGCCTTTGATTTACGACTTGCCAATCCGCACCGTGATCGCTTTCATGATCGCCGCTATTCACTCTGAATTTTAACCTTGCTCTGCCGTCCGGAGTCATCATGTCGTCTTCCCCTGTTCTTAAAAACGCCGCCGATGCCCTTGCCTATGTCCGCAAACGCGATGTGCCTTATGTGCGGCTCGGCGTCTTCGACATGGACGGCGTGTTTCGCGGCAAATATGTCAATCGCGATAAATTCGAAAGCGCGATCGAGAAGGGCTTGGGATTTTGCGACGTTGTCGTGGGCTGGGATTCGAATGATCAACTCTATGACAATGTGACGGTGACCGGTTGGCATACCGGTTATCCCGATGCCAAAGTGCGCATGGTGCCGGAAACAATGCGGCTAATTCCGTTTGAAGATGATCTGCCGTTGTTTCTTTGCGAGTTTACCGGCAAATGGGAGGATGTCTGCCCGCGCGGTACATTGCGTCGCGTATTGAAGCGTGCGGCGGATAACGGATTCCGTGTCAATGCCGCCGCCGAATTCGAGTTTTTTCTTTTTGAAGAAACGCCTCATTCCGTGCGTGAAAAAAATTATCGGAACCTAAAAAATATCACGCCTGGCTTCTTCGGTTACTCTATGCTGCGTTCATCGGTTCATGCCGATTTCTATCGCGATCTTTTGGATCTCGGCCGCAAGATGAATTTTGAGATCGAAGGCCTTCACACTGAAACGGGTCCGGGAGTGCTTGAAGCGGCAATCAAGGTCGATGAAGCATTGCACGCTGCGGATAAAGCCGCTCTCTTTAAAACCTACACAAAAGTCCTCGCACAGAAACGCGGCTGGATGGCCTCTTTCATGGCGAAGAGTTCACATGAATGGCCGGGCCAATCAGGCCATTTGCATTTGTCGCTTGCGGATAAAAAAACCGGACGCGGACTTTTTTATGATGCGAAGAAAAAACATAAAATGTCCGACACGATGCGCTGGTTTGTTGGCGGGCAACAAGATTTGATGCCAGAACTCCTCGCAATGGTGGCGCTCACTGTGAATTCTTACACGCGTCTCATTCCAGGCTTCTGGGCACCAACCGATTCAGCATGGTCGGTTGATAATCGCACAACCGCATTGCGTGTCATTGAAGGCTCTGAAAAATCGCAGCGCGTTGAGTACCGCGTCGCTGCAGCCGATATCAATCCCTATCTCGCGCTTGCTGCCGCCATTGGTTCAGGCCTTTGGGGTATCGAAAATAAAATCGAACCGGGTGATGCGCAAACCGGTAATGCCTATGAAGCCAAGCTTCCTAAAAACCGCGCGCTCCCACGCACTTTATGGGAAGCCGCGCAGAGGCTTAAAGCTTCGAAAGCAGCGCGCGATCTTTTCGGCGATGTCTTTGTTGATCATTTCGCAGCGACGCGCGAATGGGAAGAAAGAGAGTTCCGTCGCGCAATCACCGATTGGGAAATGCAGCGCTATTTCGAGATCATTTGATTGGTCTTTTGATTTCGTGAAGCGCTCCTGTTGTCGATCTTTTTTGCTTAAGGAACGCTTGATTGCCATGCTTTCGCTTTTGAACCTTTCGATTTTTTATAATCACTCACCCCGAGTTTTAACATGACAGACATTGTTTGTATTTCACCCATTGATGGTCGCGAAGTGGCACGACGCCAAAGCGCCTCTCAAGCCGAGATTGATCGCGTATTGAAAGACGCGCGCGCGGCACAAAAAATATGGCGTGATGTACCCCTTGCCGAACGAATGGCGAAACTGTCAGCCTTCGTCGAGTCAATGCTCACAATGTCCGCTGAAGCGGTGCCTGAACTTACCACTCAAATGGGGCGACCGGTGAAATGGGGTGGCGAGTTTCGTGGCTTTGAAGAACGCGCGCGTCACATGATTAAGATTGCGCCCGAGAGTCTCGCGCCTCATCGTCCTCACCCGAAAGAAGGGTTCACGCGTTTTATTGAAAAGACTCCGGTTGGCATCGTCTTTGTGATTGCACCTTGGAATTATCCTTATCTCACGGCAGTGAATTCAATCGTTCCGGCCTTGATTGCCGGTAATGCTGTTATTCTCAAACATGCCGCGCAAACACTTCTGGTTGGAGAGCGTTTTGCGAAAGCGATGGAAGCAGCCAATCTTCCGAAAGGATTGTTCGCCAATCTTGTTTTAACGCATGAGGATACAACCCGAATCTTATCATCCCACGCGGTTGATCACTGTGTTTTCACAGGTTCGGTGACGGGTGGGCGCGCGATTGAAACGGCCGCCGCCGGTACATTTACAACGCTTGGCCTCGAGCTTGGTGGCAAAGATCCCGCTTATGTGAGGGCGGACGCGAATTTTGATCACGCGGTTGAAAATCTTGTCGACGGGGTGTTTTTTAATTCCGGACAATCATGTTGCGGCATTGAACGCATCTATGTGCATGAAAGCCTCTATGATCGCTTTGTTGAAGGATTTGTGGCGCTCACAAAAACGTACAAAATGGGCAACCCTCTTGATGAAAGCGTAACTCTCGGACCGCTCGCTACAGCAAAGGGCGCTGATCTTGTGCGCGCGCAAGTGAAAGAAGCGCTCTCTAAAGGTGCGAGAGCACATATTGATGCGTCTCTCTTTCCGCTCGATAAAGGCACAGGCTCCTACCTTATGCCGCAAGTCTTGACGAATGTTGATCATTCAATGGCGCTCATGCGGGAGGAAAATTTTGGTCCTGTAGTCGGTATCATGAAAGTTAAAGATGATACTGAGGCGTTGAAGCTGATAAATGATAGCCCCTATGGGCTGACGGCCGCAATTTGGACTCAAGATGAAGCGGCGGCGCAGCGTCTTGGACGCGATATTGAAACCGGTACGGTCTTTATGAATCGGTGTGATTATCTCGATCCCGCACTCGCATGGACGGGTGTGAAAGACACAGGCCGTGGTGTCAGTCTTTCAGCCATCGGTTATGATACGCTGACACGAGTGAAGAGCTATCACCTCCGCACAATTTGATTTTTCTCGAAAACGAATAAGGCCGATCCTATGACCAATTCTCCTACCGCCAATTGGAACTATCCGACCGCTGTCAAATTTGGTGCCGGACGCATCAAGGATTTGCCTCAGCTTTGCAAAGATCACGGATTCAAAAATCCTTTGCTCGTGACCGATCCTTTTCTTGCGACGCAGCCGATGGTTCATGAGGCGGTGAAGACATTGAACGCAGCAGGTCTCGGTGTGGCTGTTTTTTCAGAGATCAAACCTAATCCGGTTGATTCAAATATCGAAGCGGGGTTGAAGGTCTATCGCGCTGGTAAACACGACAGTGTGATTGCCTTTGGTGGCGGCTCAGGTCTTGATGCCGGTAAAGTGATCGCGTTCATGGCCGGACAAACACGTCCGATGTGGGATTTCGAAGATATCGGTGATTGGTGGACGCGCGCGGACCCCAAAGGCATCGCGCCCGTGATCGCAGTTCCGACAACGGCAGGCACAGGGTCTGAAGTGGGTCGTGCGGGCGTCATCACGCAAGAAACAACGCATACGAAAAAAGTGATCTTTCATCCCGGCATGATGCCGAAAGTGACAATCTGTGATCCAGAACTCACCGTCGGCATGCCGCCGAAAATCACAGCGGGAACGGGCATGGATGCGCTCGCGCATTGTTTGGAAGCCTATTCGTCGCCTTTCTATCATCCGATGGGTGAGGGCATTGCCGTTGAAGGCATTCGTCTTGTGAAAGAGGCGCTGCCGTGCGCGTATAAAGATGGCAAAGATCTTGAGGCACGCGCGCATATGATGTCGGCTGCGGCAATGGGCGCAACCGCCTTTCAAAAAGGTCTTGGTGCGATTCATGCGCTTTCGCATCCGGTCGGTGCGCTGCATGACACACATCACGGCATGACGAATGCGGTCTTCATGCCTTATGTGTTGCAATTCAATCGCAAAGCGATTGAAACGAAAATCAAAAGACTGTCTGCCTATATTGGCTTAGCGCCTGACTTTGATGTGTTTCTAAAATGGATTCTTGATCTGCGTGTTGAGCTTGATGTGCCGCAAACGCTGAAAGATTTTGGCGTCGGCAAAGAAAATTTCGCCTTGATGGCGAAAATGGCGCCTGATGATCCGACTGCCGGAGGTAATCCTGTGCCTCTGACTGAAAAAGACGCGCATGATCTTTTTGAGAAAGCCTATTCAGGCATACTCTGATTATAATTGACAAGAACTTGGATCACGCTTCCAATCATAAATTGGAGGCGTGATTTTGATATCATTGAGTTGATAGAGCGAAAAAGTCTCAATCACGGTATCGTTAAATTTTCTTGAGATTGTCCCGATCTTTTCAGCGTGACCGATACACGCAGCGAGATTTTTTAGTGTATCTTCTGCTGCATAATCCCACATGATGAATAGTGCTGACTTTGCAACCAATTCCGGATCAGGCGGCGGCATGAAACCATAGCGAATGCGCTCATTAATTTGAATCACATTCAATTGACCGTGAAGCGCAAAGCCCAATCCGCCCGTATGTTCGTAGCTTGCGGTGGCAATCCAGCTCAGACCTTTTTCTTTTGCGATGGTTTCAAGCTCTTTGCCCAACTCAACCCACCCTCGAGTCAGCATCGCCGGATTGCGATCGGAGGGGATAGGTAAGAAGGGATGAATGATTTCAAGAAAAGTAAGACCAATGAGTGCGTAACCACTCGCAAAAGCAAATCGCTTTAAAAAGTGTAATTTCATTTTTTCGAGCGTGATCGCCGCAAGCACGGCGAAGGACGGCATAAGAGGCGCTGGCCAATTGGCATTCACGCGATCATGGAGAGCATGAAGCAAAAGATAAAGCGCGAATGGTAAAGACGTTGCAACAAGTAATATTGTTGGGCTACTTCGGGCAGGCGTGAGCGTGCGAAGATTTTTTACAAATGAATAAAGCGCAAAAGCACCTATAACGGGCGTCATCAAAAGCCACTGCGCACCAATCAATTCAAATATAAAACGTGGTTCAAAACTCTTACCTTGTGTGCGTGACAATTGCTTGGCGAAGGACACATAATCATGTGTCGCATTCCAATAGAGCACAGGTGCGAACAAGAGTATCGCGAGAAACGCGCTGACATAGGGGAGCGGATGTGCGAACCAATGTCTCTGCTCTCGGTCAATGATCAGCCATAGCAAAATGCCGAGCCCAAGGAAGACACCCGAATATTTTGAAAGCAGATCAAGCCCAATCAGCGCACCGATGATGAGCCACCAAATTGCTTTTTGCGAGGCGCGCAACTCGGCGAGCGCCCATAAAGTTAAGCCCCAGAAAAACACGCTCGGCACATCGGGGGTCATGATGCTGCTGCCCACGCAGGGCAGGAGCATGGCGTTAAAAGCGAGAACCGAAAGCGCGGCGATCGACCGGTCAAAAAGAAGAAACGCCGTTCGCCATAAAAGAAGCGAGCCGATCAGGGCCGAAAGCGGTCCGAGGAGCCTGGTGCCGAGAGCCGTGTCGCCGGCGAGGATCTGTCCCAGTGCCACCCACCAGGCAACCATGGGCGCGTGGTCGAAATAGCCCCAACTGGGAAAGAGCCCCCAAAGCCGGTAATAGGCTTCATCAAAAACAAGCCCTGTGCCCGCAGCAATCGAGAGCCGGATGGCTGTTAAAGCCACGAGTAGACACAGAATAGCGCCAGAAGGGCGTATATTTGAAGGATATAGGGCCATTTTGTGCTTTTGGAGGATTTCTCGAATCGCGCTGCACCTTGGCACTCACCCCCGCCGCCGTCCACCCGGTTCGGCATTTTACTGAGCGCGAAGCTCTTGCCAGTCTAATTCTACTATGAGACGATGGAAATAGAGGGAGATGGTGATCGTGAACCCCATTAATTTTTGGGGCGGAACGCCGTTTTTCTCTTGTCCGTTCTAGTGTGTTCTTGAGGAAGGCGGGAGCCGCCCCCATGGCCAATCGTTCCAATTCCGGGGGTGTGCCGGCCATTATGGGCGCGGAGGAAAATCTCCCCGCACCTTTCGAGACCATCGCCAATGAAAATCATTATGATTATGATGACTCGAATGATGCCGAGTTTGCACGCGAGCCGCCGATCGAAATCGTCATCAATCCGAGCGAACTCAAAGAAAAGATTCTTGATTATCTGGGCGCGGTTCTCGCGCGTTGTTGGATTGATCGCTCGCTTCTTGGTGAAATCGAACGTGATGCGCATCGCACATTGCGCCATCTTGGCATTCTGCTTCCGCCCGAGATCGAAATCAAAGTTGAACGTCCCGGTCGAGATCGTCCGCGCCTCGTCATTTTTGAATGGGACGAGAATCGCCGCTTCAAGCGCCGCGTTTGTTATCTTCAGCTCTTGATGATGGCAGGCAAATAGGTTTGTGGACTGACGGCTTCATGCGCACTGGTTCTGTCTCCTGCGCAAAGCCGAATTACGCTCACTGAAAGAAAATCAAAAAAGGTGAGCGATGATCCTGCCTGAATTTTTATTATCAGCTTCGCCTCTCGCGCTCTTCATTATGTTCATTGGCCTTTTTATCGCATCGCTTGCGCGCGGTTATTCCGGCTTTGGGTTCTCCGCCGTTCTCGTATCAAGTTGGTCGCTTGTCGATGTCCTCGCGCGTGCGATTGGCGTGGCCCTCCTTCTCAAAGTGATTACTAGTTGTGTCCAGGCTTTTTCTGTATGGCGCGATATTCCTTGGCGTCGCGTTGTGTTCCTTCTTATGGGTGCAGCGATTGGCACGGGCCCGGGCGTTCTGTTGCTCTCAAGCATTCCCGCTGATCAACTCAAACTCGGTCTCTCGATCTTCGTATTGGGTGCGGCGTTTTTATTGTTACGCGGATGGGAGCTCAGAAAGAAAGCCAATGATAAAGGCGCGCTTTCAGTTGGCATCGCTTCCGGTGTTGCAAATGGTGCTGTCGGCATGGGCGGGTTGCCAGTGGCACTCTTTCTGACCGCTGATGGTGACTCGCCTGCAAAAATTCGCGCGGCGGTTACAGCCTATTTTTTCTTGCTTGATATTATGGTTTTCATATTTCTCTTCAACGCGGGATTGGTTGATCACAACACTTTGAAAACAGCCGCGCTTGCATTTCCTGTCTTGTTGATTGGCATGACTCTCGGCACACGACATTTTCTGGGCGCAACCGCTGAAGGCTTCCGCCGTATCACTTTGTTTATGCTGATCTTCATTGCACTTGCCGGAATCATCCGTAGTTTGTTTTCTTAAAAACGGAGATCTCATTCATGCGTGATCTACATTTACCAGGTCGCTCCGTTGCCTATGGCCGTCATGGTGCGGCGGCGACCTCGCAACAATTGTCCACCCTGATCGCGCTTGAAACTCTGCGCCATGGTGGAAATGCGATGGATGCGGCACTCACCGCATCAGCCGTTCAATGTGTGATCGAACCGCATAATACGGGCATCGGGGGCGATTGCTTTGCATTATATTGGCGTGCTGATCAGAAGAAGCTTTATGCGCTGAATGGCTCTGGATGGGCACCTGCAGGCCTCACAGAAAAATTATTGCGTGATCAAGGAATGAATGCGATCGCGACGGATTCAATTCATGCGGTAACAATTCCCGGTGCGATTGATGCCTGGTCGCGATTGCTTGACGATCATGGCACCAAATCTTTTTCCGATATTCTCGCACTTGCTATCGAACTCGCTGAAAAGGGATTCATTCTTCATGAGCGCGCGGCTACCGATTGGACTGAAGAAGAGAATAAACTTAAAAATGATGAAGGTGCGCGTACGCAACTTTTAAAGGGCGGGCGTGCCCCGTGTGCGGGTGAAAAGATTATCTTTCCTGAATTGGCAAAGACCTTGCGCGTTCTCGCGAATGAAGGACGCGATGCTTTCTATAAGGGCTCGATTGCCAAATCGCTTGTTGAATTCGCGCAAAAACAAGGCGGTACACATACGTTGGCAGATTTTTCGGATTTCACGACGCATTATGTTGATCCGATCAAAGCGAATTATCGCGGTGTTGATCTCTATCAAATTCCGCCAAGCGGGCAGGGGCTTACCGCACTTGTTCTCTTAAATATTCTTGAAGGCTATCAAACAAAAGCGATGGATCCTTTGAGTGCGGATCGCTTCCATTTACAAATTGAAGCTACGCAATTGGCCTATTCGGTTCGCGATGCTTTCGTGGCTGATCCAACTTTTGCCGATATTCCGGTTGATCGGCTTTTGTCAAAATCTTTCGCCGATGAGTTGCGTGAGAAAATCAATATGAAAAAATCCAGTCACGCACCGTCGCATAAATCTTCAACCTATCAACGTGATACAATCTATCTCACGGTGGCTGATCGCTTCGGCAATATGTGTTCTTTTATCAATTCATTGTATTTCTCGTTTGGTACAGGCAAAGTTGATCCCGCAACCGGTATTGCTTTGCAAAATCGTGGCGCATGTTTTCGTGTTGAAGCCGGCCATCCGAATAATGTCGCGCCACGCAAGAGACCGCTTCATACGATCATTCCTGCAATGGCATTAAAAGACGGAAGGCCCTGGCTTTCTTATGGCGTGATGGGCGGCGCTTACCAGCCGGTTGGCCAAGCGCATGTTCTACAAAATCTCATCGATTACGAGATGAACATTCAAGAAGCCTTTGATTATCCGCGCGGATTTCGTCGTCTTGATGTGTTCGAAGGCGAAAGGGGAATTCCTGACTCCGTCATGCGTGAGCTCGCTGATCGCGGTCATCCAGTCACGCGGCCCACAATGCCGCTTGGTGGCGGGCAGGGCATTCTCGTGACGACTGAAGGCGATTATGCCGCGGGCACGGACCCGCGCAAAGACGGTGTCGCGCTCGCTTATTGAGGGCGCTTCATCAATCGCAAGCGACTAATTTATTTTGCCAGCAGCGGGACGCCAAGTCATCAGCTTCCGCGCGCTCGGAAGGGCCAACGAGTCTTGATAATTGACTGCGTGCAATCGCTGCGTCATGGGCAATTTTTTTTAAGTGAGTGTTGTTTCCCGTAATCGCACTTGCAGCGAGACTCATCCACATCAAAGCTTTGATGTTGCTTTGTTCAACGCCATAGCCATAGCGATAAAGTTCACCCAAAACATATTGTGATTCAAGATCTCCACGCTGCGCACCCATGCGATAGAAATGCAAAGACTCGGTGAAATCTTGCGAAACGGCTTTTCCTTCGCGATAGAGCTGCCCGAGTTGTCTTTGCGCTTGAACAATGCCTTGTCCCGCCGCATCGCGTAACAAGGCTACCGCTTCATCAGGTTGATACATCACATTGCGGGGATCGAGCTTCAGATCGGCGAGATCAATCAGCGCCGGCGGATAATGCCGCTCCGCGGCCAGTGACAACCATTTCAAACCCAATTCAAGATGGCGCGCGACACCATTGCCGGAGAGATAGACCTGCGAGAGACGATATTGAGCTTCGGCACTGCCTTGCGTGGCAGGCGGTGTCCAGAGCTGAATGGCCGCCTCAATACGACCTTGAAGATAGGCGCGATCGCCCTCTTCCACGGGTCCGGCTTTTGCGCTTTTTGTCGCAAGCGCCAACAGACCGAAAATGATCAACCCTATAAAAACGGAACGTCCAAAAGATCCAACACGACTCATGGCGTCGCACTCCGTCTTCTCACAACTCACTCTTATTTCGAACTATAGCTGAGTTTTTCTCTCGCAGGAAAGGGCGTGGCTGCTCAACTCAAAATGAAGTCATGAATCTTTTGACAAATTGGTAAAATCGATAAATCTTGAGCGCAATAATAACAGGAAATTTAAAATGTCGACTGTGCCTTTGACCCTCGAAGAGACAATCAAAAAAACCCGCTCCGGAAACGCTTCGGTCGAAGCGATGGTGATTGCGGCAATCAATCGAATCACACACGCGAATGATCGCTTAAAGGCCTTCGTTCATCTTGATCAAACGCGCGCTCTTGATGAGGCGCGGCATCTTGATCGACTCGCCGCACTCGGCACGCCGAGAGGGCCGCTTTTTGGAGTTCCTCTTGCGATCAAAGACATTATTCATGTTGCAGGTATGCCCACAGGCGGGGGCTCACTGACACGCAAAGGGGCTCGAGCGGAAGCACAAGACGCGGTCGTCGTTCAACGATTGAAAAATGCTGGCGCGATTATTATCGGCAAGGTCGCAACCGTTGAATATGCATTCGGCGGCTGGGGTTCTAATGAAACACTTGGCGCGCCGGTTAACCCTTGGGATCAAAAACAACATCGCGTGCCCGGTGGGTCTTCAAATGGTTCGGGCGTTTCAGTCGCATCCGGTTTGGTGCCCGGAGCGCTCGGTACGGACACGGGGGGATCCATTCGGTTGCCGTCATCTTTCTCTGGTCTTGTGGGATTAAAAACAACGATAGGGTTGATTCCGACAACGGGGGTTCTGCCCCTTTCGGAATTGCTTGATACAATTGGTCCGATGACACGCACGGTGCGTGATGCTGCGCTCTTATTTGATGTTCTTACAGAACATCCTGAGGGAACGAGCGTGCCCTCTCCTGTAAATGATTCCAAAGCCTTTGAAGGTAAGCGGATTGGTATTCCTGTTGAGCTCGGCGTTACACCTCATCCGCATACAGAAAAAATTTGGCAAGAGACGATCAATCGGATCAACGCGGCAGGCGCAACATGTGTGCCGATCCGTTTTTCAAAAAGCCTTGCTGATTATGCAGCGCCTTGCGGTATGTTTCTCGCGATCGATGGCTATCGTCATTATCGTGAATTTGTAGAGGAGACACCCAATCGTATCGGTGAAGCTGTCCGACGTCGAATGATGAGTGGTAAATCCATCACCGCAGTCGATTATCTGGAAAATCTTTTAAATCGCGATCGCAACAAAGCGGCGATTGATAAGGCTTTTGAATCGATTGATGCGTTGCTGACACCGACAACCGCGTTTCCCGCTCCCGTGCTTGGTGAGCATCCAGAACATGACAGTCCCGCAGTATTCACTCGCTTTGCGAACTATTTTGAATTGGCGGCAATCAGTCTTCCGGCGGGCGTAACATCTGAAGGTTTGCCGGTCGGTGTGCAATTCATCGTACCTGGTTTTCAAGAAGCGCGTGCGTTGGATTTGGCCTATCGGTTGGAACGCAGTCTTGGCGGACCCATTCTATGTCCTCATCTCGCAAGCTGACAGATAGACTCTCATAAGCAACATCGCGAATGGTTTTCGTGCGCCCGATCCGATCATGATCAGCGATCAAAATCGGGAGGAAGTGATGCCATATCGCAAGAATGAGGAATTGCCGGATCGCGTGCGTCTTCATCTGCCGGTTCATGCGCAAACGATTTTCCGTGAAGCCTTCAACCACGCTTATGAGCGTTACGCTGACCCAAACAAACGCCATTATGGCGGCGGACGTGACGCCGCAGCGCATCGGGTCGCTTGGGCGGCCGTAAAGCGCTCATATCGAAAAGATGGGGATTATTGGGTTCCGTTGAATGGCGGTTGAAACCCGGCGCACCCCTCCTTGAAAACTTGACCCAGATCAAGTCGCCCCAACGCCCGCCCGCATATTCCGATGCATTGAAAGGCGGAATTCAACCTCATCATCAAGAGATAAAATTACACTTTTAAAATGTGATATTATAAAATTTACGTTGAATTCTGATAATTAGTTGATATAACAGTTTGGAAGGGTTTGACAAAATGTCGCATCCTTTCGAATAAGAGGTCAGTCGAAGCGGGCGGGCGGCTATGAGCGCATTTCAAGAAGAAACCGTGTTGAGTGTCAATCATTGGACGGACCGGCTCTTCAGCTTCACGACCACGCGCAATCGCGGCTTCCGTTTTCGCAATGGCCAATTCTCGATGATCGGGTTGCCGATAGATGGTAAACCTTTGCTGCGCGCTTATTCGATTGCCAGTCCGAATTATGACGACAAGCTCGAATTTTTTTCGATCAAAGTGCCTGATGGTCCTTTGACGTCGCGTTTGTTGAATATTGTTCCCGGTGATAAAATCATCGTCGGACAAAAGGCGACCGGTACATTGTTGCTCGAAAATCTTTTGCCCGGAAAACATCTTTATCTTTTGGGAACAGGCACAGGTTTGGCGCCGTTCTTAAGTCTCATTCGCGATCCTGAAACTTACGAAAAATTTGAAAAGGTCGTACTCGTTCATGGCACACGCGAAGTGGCCGAACTCGCTTATAGTGACATGATTGAGAAGGAATTGCCCGAAGATGAATTTTTGGGCGAGTTCGTACGCGATAAATTGATTTATTATCCGACAGTAACGCGCGAGCCATTTAAAAATCGTGGCCGTATTACGGATCTAATCTCTGCCGATTTATTGACGAGTGATATTGAGTTGCCCGTACTCAATGCTAAAGATGATCGCATCATGATTTGCGGATCGCAGGGCTTGAATATTGATCTCACAAACATTCTCAAAGCGCGTGGCTTTGAAGAAGGCTCAAGTCGTGAGCCTGCAAGCTATGTGGTTGAGAAAGCCTTTG
Organism: Alphaproteobacteria bacterium; assembly: GCA_016870035.1. Lineage (GTDB taxonomy): Bacteria > Pseudomonadota > Alphaproteobacteria > Rhizobiales > Beijerinckiaceae > CAIUPE01. The sequence goes on along the minus strand of VGCJ01000005.1, from coordinate 15,260 downwards.
TGGAAAGATGATTTTTGTGAGTAGCGAGTAGTGGAGAGCGAGCGAGAAGCAACGTGACTCTAATCCCTATTCGCTACTCACTATTCGCTACTCACCATTCACTTCTTTAACTTCCCCAAACCACCCATCAGCATATATTTAATTTCGATATATTCTTCGACGCCATGAAGTGAACCTTCACGGCCGATGCCGGATTCTTTTACGCCACCAAAGGGTGCTTCAGCGGTGGAGATGATCCCTTCATTGATGCCAACAATGCCATATTCAAGTGCTTCGCCAACGCGCCACACACGACCAATATCGCGTGTATAGAAATAACAAGCGAGACCGAATTCTGTATCATTGGCCATGCGGATGGCTTCTTCTTCAGTTTTGAAACGGAAGAGTGGCGCAACCGGTCCGAATGTTTCTTCGCGTGCAATCAACATATCAGGTGTGACATCACGAATAACGGTCGGCTCAAAGAAAGTACCCCCAAGCGCATGACGTTTGCCGCCGGTAATCACTTTGCCGCCCTTCTTCAAAGCGTCAGTCACATGTTCTTCAACTTTATCAACCGCTGCAGCATTGATGAGTGGTCCGGTCGTTATGCCATCACCAAAACCATCACCCACTTTCAGTGTTGTAACCGCTTTCGCAAGCTTATCTGCGAAAGCATCATAGACATCGTCTTGTACGAGTAAGCGATTGGCGCAGACACAAGTCTGACCGGCATTGCGATATTTCGAAGCCATCGCACCAGCAACCGCTGCATCAAGATCGGCATCATCAAAGACAATGAATGGCGCGTTGCCGCCAAGTTCAAGGCCAACTTTTTTCACAGTGGTTGCGCATTGTGCCATCAGCAATTTACCGATATCTGTGGAGCCTGTGAAAGAAAGCGCACGCACGATCGGGTTTGAGGTCATCTCGGCGCCGATCTCGCGCGCTGGACCTGTGATCACCGAGAACACACCTTTGGGAATGCCTGCGCGTTCTGCAAGTTCAGCGAGGGCGAGCGCCGAGAAAGGTGTATCTGTTGCGGGTTTCACAACAAACGAACAACCCGCCGCAAGCGCCGGGCCGGCTTTGCGTGTGATCATCGCATTCGGAAAATTCCAAGGCGTGATGGCAGCGACGACACCCACGGGCTGCTTGATGGCAACAATGCGGGCATTCGGCCAGGGAGAGGGAATGGTTTCGCCATAGATGCGGCGTGCTTCTTCGGCGAAGAACTCGACAAAGCTCGCGCCATAGGCAACCTCACCTTTTGCTTCGGGGAGCGGCTTGCCTTGCTCAGCGGTCATTATGCGACCGAGATCGTCTTGATTTTCCATCATCAATTCGAACCAGCGACGAAGAATTTGGCCGCGTTGTTTTGCAGGCGTGGCAGCCCATTGTTTTTGCGCTGCTTCTGCCGCTTTGATTGCGTCCGCGGCTTCAGCACGGCCTAACTTGGGGATAGTGCCGATCACATGGCCATTGGCCGGATTGGTTACATCGATCTTCTTCGCCGATCCTGTCCAGCGACCGGCAATATACGCCTCCTCACGAAAGAGGCTTTTGTCTTTCAACTGATCTTTGAACGAGGCGGTCATAGTTTAACTCCGTATTTTTGACGCGGACGCAATCATTCTTGCGCGTTCCTATAGTGACTTTCGGGCTTTTACCAGAGGCCCAGATTTTCAAATTGAGAGGAACCAGATGAGAGTCTATTCGAGATTCGTATGGCGCGCGCGCATGGTCTCTGCGGTCTCACCAAGTCTATCGCGAAGCCGTAAAATAATGAGCTCGAACAAAATCGTCTCGGCGATTTCAAACATAGATCCCATGGGCAAAACCGAAGCCTTGGCGCTTTGATCATTCGCCATGGTTTGCGCCGGAATGATTGTGAGGACATCCGCCAATTTGGGAGTCGATAATGTAGGTTGCGATGTGATGACCGCAATGCGTGCGCCATCCTCTCGCGCCACTTTGATAAAGGCTTCGCCAGAATTGAGATGACCTGTTCCCGCGCTCACAATCAACAAATCGCCTTTGCCGAAATGCGGCACCGTCATGTCACCTAAAACATGAACATCAAGACCCAAATGAAAGAGGCGCATGGCGAAGCCTTTGATCGCGAGGCCTTCGCGTCCACATCCATAAACCGCGATATGCCGCGCGGCGATAATGGCATTGATCAAAGCATCCGCGGCATCATCTTTTACATGCTTGAACACATCACCTAATTCATGAAGCGCTTGCTGGCCAAGTGATGCAAGTGATGAATTCATGGGAGTCCTTACGCTTTCATTTCACAAGATGACCAAACAAGGCTTTCTGAACGATTGCCATACTCTTGGCTGAATCTTGACGGTGAATGGCTTCAGCCAAATCGGTGTGGTCGGTCAGATATTCCGCAATTTTTTTCATCGATTCCGTTGCTGCGATATTGGCTTCACATTCTGCGACAGGGTCAATGCCCGCAGTATCCGGAAATGTATCGAAATAAAGAATGCCATTGTAACCAATATGATTAAGGGCTACGAGTAATTCTATGGTTTGGATAGGATGAACTGATCCGGCAATCAAACCGTCATCACGCTTTCCATATCCATCATTCAGATGAACACCCAAAAGTCGAGAGTGACGCGCGACAAGAGAGGTCGCATAAGCAGGCATTTCGTCGGCATAAAGCACATGCGCAAAATCAAGCGTGACACCGAGATTCTTGCGCCCCACTTCTTTCACGGCGAGAAGCGTGGTGCCGATATCAGGCATGAGACTAAATGAGCGTGGTTCATTCGGCTTATACTCAATCGCAATGTCAATCTTTGGATTATGCGCGGTTACTTCGTTTAACGCCGCAATCGTATCATCCCACGCTTTGCGATAATCAATTTGAAAGGCGTAATCAAAACCATCTTGACCCATCCAGAGAGTCATCAAAGTGCCACCAGCAGCCGCAAGAGAATCAAGCCCGCGCTTGGTTAAATCAATCGCAGCACGACGCACAGTTACATCAGGATGCGTGAACGCGCCAAGCTTGAAACCAGGATCGGTATAATAACGCATCGCATAGCCATTGAGCCGGATATTAGATTTATTCAAGCCTTCAACAATGTCTTTTTCAGAAAAACCCTCGAGGTGATCAGGGTAATTCAGATCAACAGCTGTGAGCCCTTTCACCGTTGCTGCGCGCTTAACAAGATCAAGCGTGTTGGGCTTACGGTTTAGCCCGTGCCAATAATTATTCGTATCAATTTTGAAAGAGTTTAGACGAGCGGCATAGCCGGTGATTACACTCACGTCAGATCACGCCTTTCCGAAAAATAAAACAACCATAAGGTCCGGGATCGGATGTTTGCACAATCGCGAAAGAGCGCGCGGCCGCATCATAAAAATCAAAACGCTCATAAGCGCCGATTTTGATCGGGCGCCCTTCGGCTTTGTTTACAACCTCTTGCATCGTGTAATGGATTGGAACAAGTTCGGTCGGATTGCCGACGACTATCATGCGCATCACGGGTTCATCGACAAAAGTATCGAGCGGAAAAAGCGACAACACGGCTTCAGCCGCGCGTTTCAAATCCGCACCAAACAGAGTGAGCAATTTCCCATGTGTGGTTTTTGCAGCCAGTGTCGAAGCCGGATGATTGCGGTCGCACAAAACAATATCATCACCATGGCCCATCGCTTTGAGCACATAGAGAAGGTCGGCGGTTAGGATCGGATCAAGCCCTTTGAGCATGGCATTGGCCTTCTCGAGTGGTGAGGATGCCAAAATCACAGAGTCGAGGACGAAGCGCAATAACGGCGTTTGACGCCGAACAACCTGCTCCGTAGTGTGGCTTCCGGTTAAGGTCAAAAGGCGCGCGCACAAAAGCGGCGCGACAAGGGGTAGAGCATGGCGGGCGGCGTTTCGATGGGTGTTTCTATCCTTGGGATTTTTGTGGCGGATTTGGCATTCCGGTCGGGGCGCATGCCTCAAGTCGGCGAAACGATTTTGGGGTCGGGCTTTGCGATGGGGCCGGGCGGTAAAGGCTCGAACCAAGCGGTGGCCGCAGCGCGCGCGGGAGCCAAGACCACTTTCATTTCCCGACTTGGGCAGGACTCCTTCGGCGATATCGCGATGGCAACGTGGGCCGCCGAGGGCATTGATGCCAAAGTCGCGCGCTCATCGACAGCGCCAACAGGCGCGGCCTTCATCTATGTGAATGAGATCAATGGCGAAAACGCCATCATCGTGGTGCCGGGCGCGGCGGGCGATATTTCTGTTGCCGATGTTGAAGCGGCTGCTGATACGATCCGTTCATCGCGCGTCTTTGTGACTCAATTGGAGCAACCGGCGGAAGCCGCGCTTGCGGCGCTGAAAATCGCACGCGGGGCGGGCGTGATCACGGTGTTTAATCCCGCGCCGGCAGCACCTTTTGATCCCGCAATCTATCCGCTTATTGATTACATCACGCCGAATGAAAGTGAGACCGCTGCGATGGTGGGCTTTTCAGTTGAGACTATTGAGGATGCTAAACGCGCCGGCGATGCGCTTTTGCAGAAAGGCGTAGGCGTTGCGCTGATCACGCTTGGTGAAAAGGGTGCGTTGTTTCATTCAAAAACCCGCTCTGAACTGATTCCGGCCTTTCATGTCGCCCCTGTTGTTGAAACGGCGGGTGCGGGCGACGCGTTTAATGGCGGCTTCGCTGCGGCTTTGGCAGAAGGGCAGGACTCGCTTCAGGCCGCGCGCTTTGGCTGCGCTGTCGCCGGTATTGCGGTGACACGCGCGGGTACCGCGCCGGCTATGCCTAGGCGTGCCGAAGTCGATGCCTTGTTGGTACGCTGATGTGATTATTTTCTCAAACTGGATTAAAGGCTGTGGTGTGACTAGCGCTTGCTCGGCGCGAGAAAAAATCGCAATCTTTTTGTAGTTGAGAGTTTGTCGCGCGGTGTGATGAGGCTGACGCGGAAATTGAATGGGGAGTAAACGGCTATGGCAGGATTGGCTTTGCGCAAAGTGCACAAATCATTTGGCAATGTTGAAGTAATCCGCGGTGTGGATCTCGATATTGCTGATGGTGAATTCTGCGTGTTTGTCGGCCCCTCAGGCTGTGGCAAATCGACTTTGTTGCGCATGGTGGCGGGCCTTGAAGATATGTCGGGCGGCGTCATTGAAATTGGCGGTAGGGATGTGTCGCCTTTGCCGCCGGCCAAGCGCGGTATCTCGATGGTTTTTCAATCCTATGCGCTCTATCCGCATATGACCGTGCGCGAAAATATCGCCTTCGGTTTGAAGATGGCGAAAACACCGAAAGCCGAGATTGATGCCCGTACGAATAAAGCGGCCGATCTTTTGCAACTGAAAGATTATCTTGATCGGCGTCCGGCGCAGCTCTCAGGCGGTCAACGTCAGCGCGTCGCGATTGGTCGTGCGATAGTACGCGAGCCTGATGTGTTTCTGTTTGACGAGCCGCTGTCCAATCTCGATGCGGCGCTGCGCGTGCAGATGCGGATTGAAATTGCCAAGCTCCATAATGGTCTCAAAGCGACGATGATCTATGTCACGCATGATCAGGTGGAAGCCATGACCATGGCCGACAAGATCGTTGTGTTAAATGCGGGAAAGATTGAGCAAGTGGGCAGCCCGCTTGAACTTTATCATCGGCCGAATAATCTTTTTGTGGCGACCTTTATCGGCAGCCCGAAAATGAATCTTTTCCAGGGCGAAGTTACGGATGTGACGAATGGTGTTGCGAGCATTTTGCTGCAAGGTAGTTCAACGATTTTTGTTGACACACATGGAAAGACGCTACCGAAAGGCAACGTCACTCTAGGCATTCGGCCCGAACATATAAAACTTGTTGCATCAGGAGCGCAAAATTCAATTGTGGGCAAGGTGACGCTCTCCGAGCACCTCGGGGGCGAAACCATGCTCTATGTCGAGACCGGTGCGCTCGCTCAATGCGTCGTCAAAGCCGATGGTTTGGCGCGGCAGAAAATTGGTGAAACGGTCACCATCGTGCTGCCATCCAATGTGTGTCATCTCTTTGATGCGGAAGGCCGCGCGCTTGTGAATGGCTCGCTGATTTGAGCGATGATGGCTGTCGGTTATTTTTCGTAAAAGTCGCGATCAAGATTGAATTTCGCATCCACATTTTTAATGGCTGCGGTAAGCAACGCGCTTAACTGCACGAGATCATTCACATCGCACACTTCAAGTGACGAATGCGTGTAGCGGCAAGGGAAACCCATATCGATGACCGCGACGCCTGAACCGACCAATTGAACATAAGATGATTCAGTAAGAGCGCCGATATGAGCGCTGCGTTGTAATGGCAGTTTCAAAGCCTTCGCGGTGTTTTCCATCAGCGATACAATAGCCGGATGCGGCAACGTGCCATTGAGCGTCCCGCGTCCGTGAAAACTATAAAGCCCCATCGCCGGACCACCACCGAGCTTCACATCGCCGCGCGAAGCCATATCGGGTGTGTCATTTGCGAGAATGAGATCAATTTGAATCGCAATATCGGGCATCAAAGCTTGCGCGGCGGTGACTGCGCCACGGAGATTGAATTCTTCCTGTACGGAGAAAACAATGTGAACGGTCGGGCGCTTTTTTGTCTCAAGCAAAGCGCGTGCAACTTCAAGCACCACCGCGCAGCCGGCACGATCATCAACGGATATGCCTGCAATGCGATCGTCAGCAAGCTTTACACAATGAGGGCGATAGACAACCGGCGTACCAATATCGATTCCGGCTTTCAGCACATCCTCTGCAGATGAAAAACCGGCATCAATATAAAGCTCCTGATAGGGAATAACTTTGTATTTTTCATCAGGCGTTGTCGCGTGATGGCTTTTGTTGGCGATGACGCCGGATACATCTTTACCTTGACCAACGCAAAGTAATATTTCTTGAGACGCGAGTGCGCGTTCCGGCACACCGCCGACACGCTCGACACGGATCAGACCATTTGATTCGATTTTTCGCACGATCAAGCCAAGCTGATCCATATGTGCGTAAAGCATGATCTCGGGCGCGCCTTTCGTGCCTTCAATCGTCGCGATGAGATTGCCGATTCGATCGCTCCAATACTCAACACCGAGCGCTTTTAATTCACGCGCGATGTGACGGCGTACACGACCTTCATGACCGCATAGGCCCGGGATCAGCATTAATTGTTCGAGTGAGTGCGCGAGGCGTGTTTTCGGCGAGAGAGTCTTCGATGCTTTAGCCATAAGAATAGCCTTTGCGCGCGGCGCGGGCGCGATCCATGAAATCTTTAGCACGCGCAGGATCCACCGCATTCCATGTGTGGCCATCGACTTTCAATGATGAGCCGACGATGCAGCCGTCAGCCACACGCAACACATCAGCGACGGTTGCGTGCTTCACGCCTGTGTTGGCGAGAACCGGTGTCTCCGGCAAAGCCTTTTTGACCGCTTCAAGATCAGACATCGCTGCCGCTTCGCCTGTGATCGCGCCTGAAACAAGAATCGCATCAGGGATGCTTGAGAACACTGCACTGCGTGCGCGATCCGGCAGGCTGCGCCGATCAAGCGAATCTGCAAATTCTGCAGATACATTGTAAAGCATCGCGAGGTCTTTGCGGTGAAGCCGATCACGATAGCGCATCGCTGCTCCCGCATCCGGAGTCCACGGCCCCATATCAGATGCATAAGTGCCGGTAAAAATCTCACGCACAAAAGCTGCGCCTGTTGCCGCCGCTAGCGCGACGGTGCTCATCGGATCCCACAGTACATTCACACCGAAGGGCACGATTATCTCGGATTTCAGACGACCAATGATGAAAGCCATCGTCGCGGTTGAAGCGGTATCGACTTTGAATTCGTAAGGTCGATCATTTTCATTGCCGAACATCACGGCATCAACGCCCGCATTTTGAAGCGCCGTGAGATCCTTGCGCGCGTCAGCAATCAAACGCTCCAGACCACCCTCGGCATCATAGAGCGGCGACCCCGGAAGAGCGCTTAGATGGACCATCGCGATTACAGGCTTTGTGTTGCCGAATACTTTACGGAATTTGTCAGCCATTATCATTAACTCTTGGTATTAAATTTAATCACTTCACAGCGCCGGCTGTAAGGCCTTTGACGATATAGCGTTCAAAGAAAATGCCTACCAGAACCAGAGGCAAAATTGCTGCAGAAGAGAGCGCTGCCATCGACCACCAGCTAATACCTTGTGAGCCAGTTTGACTCGCAACCATCACCGGTAAGGTCCGCGCGTCAATACCGGTTAGAAGTGCAGCAAAAAAATATTCATTCCAACACAATACAAAGGAGAGAATGAAAGCAGCCACCAAGCCTGGTAAAGCTATTGGGAGAACAATACGAAAAAAAGTACTCCATACTGTACAACCATCAACAAGAGCGGCCTGCTCTAATTCAATCGGTATCGTTTCAAATTGATCTCGCGTGATCCAGATCACAATGGGTAACACCATCAATGTGTAAACAAGAATCAACCCAATCATATTATCGAGCATTGACAATTGTTTGTAAAGAACAAGAAACGGCATAGCAAGAGCGACGGGGGGTAACAAAAGCTGCGACAAGAAGAAGAATGAAATATCTTTATTGCGCATAGGACCAAATTTATAAGGAAATCGCGCAAGACCATAAGCAGCAGGCGCGCCAATCAAAATTGCAAGACATGACGCACAAATTGACGCGATGGCGCTATTTAAAAATCGTCGCATGAACTCGTCACGCACGGTCGAGATTGCAAAAATAGTGTCAGGAGATAAGCCCAAAGAACGCAATCCTTTCCAATCACCCGGAAATTGCACCGTGAAGGGAATTATATGACCTTGCGTGACATTTACTGCCGTTTTGAAAGACGTTGTGAAAGTCCAATAAATCGGAAACAGACAGATGAAAGCCCATGTGATCAGGGCGGCATAAGTTAATATCTTTACTGTGGTTCGACTCCACGTCCAAGGCCGTATTTGAATTGTTGTCATCCATACACTCATGATTGAGCCTCTCGACGCATGAATTTACCGACGAATTTCAGGAGAAGTGTGATGAAGATGATGATGATGATCAGATAGACTTCCGCAATCATCGTACCGTAGCCGACATTCGATCGATCACGATATTCACGGAAAATAAAACTCGACACCGTGTCTGTTGCGCCTCCGGGGCCGCCTGATGTGGTGTTGATGACAATGTCGGCAAGTTTTAATTGGAATACAATACGTAAAACGATCGTCGTTATACTTACTGGTAACATCAATGGAAAAGTGATGTTCCAAAATGCGCGCCATCCTGTTGCACCATCAACACGGGCCGCTTCTTGGATGTCTTTGGGCATCGCTTGCAAACCGGCAAGCAACAAAATGATCATAAACGGAATCCAGACCCATGCATCAAGCGCCATAATCCAGAATCGCGCGGTCCATGGATCAGTGAAGAAAGCTGGATTTTCCCAGCCGATGTGGCGCATCAGTGTGGCAAGCGGACCGTAGCGAAATTCCATCAGCGATTTACCGATCATCCAGCTCACGGCCACAGGCGAAAGCATAAACGGCAGCAGAAATGCGATACGGAAAAAACGTCGTGCGCGAATATCGGCGTTTAATAGAAGCGCTAATCCAAAGGCCAAAACATATTGGCCCAATACGCTCACAACATAGAACATCATATTGTGCAGCGCGTTCCAGAAATAGGGGTCCGCAATGAGCGTGCGCAGATTATCAAGTCCGTTGAATTTCTGCCCTTCAAACGCACTCAAGTTCCAATCGGTGAAAGCAATATAGAGCCCGAACAAGGTCGGGAAAATCACCATTGCAACGGTAAAAAGAAGTGCCGGTAAAAGAAAGAGTGCTTTGTAGCCTGCTTCATCACGAGTCAGAACTTGCCCAATTCCAAACGCGATTGCCCATAGTGTATAAGCGTACAGTGAGGGACGCCAATTTTCAAAACCGAGATCAAAAACGCCCGCAGCGCTGAGGGATTGCAATATAAAAACAACGCCAAATGCAATACTTGCAATGATCACAAGGCCTCGGCCAAGCATATGGCGTGAGTCTGATGCCGACAAAGAAGGTAAAGCGAAAGACGATTGGGTCATGGCCTATTCTGAATGGCTGGCCCGTTCGGCCGGAGATATGAATTAACACGCTTGATAGGCTGGCGATGTTTTTAAACATCGCCAGCCATTACGAGATTCTTTTTGGCTACAAACAAATCAAAGCTAACTAGACGCCAAGCGAAGCTTTATAAAGCTTGATCTGCTTTTCGCGACCAATTTGATCTGTGATCTTTTCCCAAGCTGCTGCGATCGCATCTGCGCCTGCTTGCACAGCTACCTTGCCGGCGTAGATCTTGGCGAGTTCATCTTCCGCAACGCTGTAATATTGGAAGATACCCGGGATACGCGGCTCAATCGCTGCGTTCGGGTGATTGTAGCTATCTGCTTCTGACTTCAGATAGGACGAGATGTACGCCTTGTCATAACCAGCGCCCACCCACTCATCGACATTGAAGTGCGAGTTGCGATAGGGTTGGAAGCCTGATGGATAGGCCGAGCACCAGAGCGAGATGTCCTTGCCACCGAGATGCGCTGCTGCTGACCACGCAGCCTTCTGCTTCTTCGAGTCTGCATCGACACGTGCCATGACGTAAATGCCCCAGCCGATATAAGCCATGTTAGGTGCAAAGTTAGGACCTGAGGGCAGCACTTCAAACTTGCCGGTTTTTGAATTGTACACGTCATCCGACCCTGGAATGATTGAAAAGCCTATAACATCACCCACGACAGACGAATCAGATGTTTTTGCCATCGAGCCGACATCACCCCACCAAGCGAGCATTGAGCCTGTGCCAGCGAGGAATTGCTGGAACGCGGTTGTGCCCGGATCGGCATTGAGCTGGTCAGCAGGTTCAAAAGGCAAGCAATCAACAACGTCCTGAATTGCGCGGACCCAAGCTGGATTATTGACACGCGGCTTCATTGTATCGATGTCAAACAACCATGCTTTGTCATTAGGGTGCTTGGCATATGCAGATGCGCGTGTACCAAGGTAGTAGAACGCGAAACCACCCCAGCCCTTAGTTGGATCAAGATAGCCATAAACATCCTGACCTTTAAATTTCTTACCCTTCAAGAATTTCGTGATTTCATTTACCTGTTGCCAAGTTTTCGGTGGACCCCATTCCCCCGTCTTGCCAGCAGCCTTCCATGCTTTCGCGAGTTCGGCATCGGCGAAGACGTCAGTGCGATAGTTGAAGTTGTGGCAGTCGCCGTCGATCGAGATGCGATAGGTCTTGCCTTCCCATGTGCCAACTGGCGCCTTGAGGTAGCCGACATAGTCATCCATCTCGATTGATTTTTTGACCCAATCCGGCATCACAGAGGCGAGGCCTTTGCCACACACATCACCTTCAAATGGCGCGCCCATTTCCACAATATCGAAATCAACGGTGCCTGTCGCAATTGATTGCTGCAGACGTGGATTGTAATCGGCTTGAGCAAGGTCAATCCAGTTGATCTTAGCGCCGGTGTAGGCTTCCCATGGCTTTAAAAAGCCGCGGAAAAGAACATTGTGAAGGTTTTGGTTGTTGAGACCCATGAAAGATAACTCAACACCTTTAAATTCACCTTGCTTGACGATTTGCTTAGTCGCGCCAAGGCACATCTCACCAACCTTCTGCCAATCAGCATCCTGCGGCGATCCTTTGCCAACACCCGGAATTTTCAAAATATCGGCTCGCAGACTGCTCGCAGCCTGCGCGGGAACAGTCATCGCTCCCAGCCCGCCTGTCGCACTCAGCGCTGCGACGCCGGCTGCGCCTTTTAAAAGACTGCGTCGGTCCGTCTTTCTATTGACGATATCGTTGTATAGATCGACCTTCATTTACATTCTCCCCATTTTTCACTTGACGCACTTTTTTGCACGCCGACCGATAAAACTATCGTACCTGGGTCTGCTGTCAATGGCATTGAATTACGATTTTTGCGCTGATAGGGAACATTTTGATCAGGTCACGATATGCGCCAGAACTTAGAGAATCTGCGTAACGGTTCCACAGGCGTCTTCCGAGAGGGAAACAAAGCGTGCCGCAATACGGCTTGCCTGAGCGGCGGCGGCTTCAATTGCCGCTCCATGCGCTAAAGCAAGACCAAGCGCGCCGACAAAACAATCGCCTGCGCCATGTGTTGAAATGACCTTTACGGGTGTTGCTGGGATGAAGTGTGGCGTAGCCCCGAGCGCGCCAACAACAAGGCCGCTAGCCCCCAAAGTCACGATCACATCGCGATGGGCGTGTCCGAGCGCACTTAAAGCACCCATCGCGTCTTCTGGCGTTTCGACGGGGCGACCCGAAAGCATCGCCGCCTCGACCCGGTTTACGACTAAAATATCAATAAATTCAATAAGTTCTTGGGATAAAACGCAGGCGGGCGCGGCGTTAAGGATTACCCGTGTGCCGGTCCCTTTCGCTTCTCGCGCAACCGCAATATTCACCGCCTCAGGCACCTCATTTTGTAGGATCAGAATCGGTGCGCCGCCAAGGCGGGTGAAGGCCGCGCCCGCATCTTGCGGGTTAATGGCGAGATTTGAACCCGAAACGATGACCGCGCCATAGTCGCCGGTCTTTTCCACAATCGCTACGCTCATGCCGGAACCCGCGGCCAGATCGGTGCCCACTTCGCGACGATCAACACCGGCGCGATCGAGATGGGCGATAAGCCTGGTGCCAAAATCATCCTGTCCCACACGCCCAATCATTGCGGTGCGCGCGCCGAGCTTAGCGCTCATAACCGCCTGATTGCCGCCTTTGCCGCCGCATTTATAAGCCCATTTTGTCCCGACCGCTGTTTCATCGACGCGTGGGAGATGCGGTGCATCGACCATGATGTCGAGATGGAGGCTGCCGCAAACGATGATGTCGAACTTGTGTTGGCTCATGGTTTATCTGTCTCGGGCGCAGCTCTAGCCGTCAAGCCTCTCGAGCCATTCTGGACGAATGCGGTGTTTCGGAATGCGGGAGGCCTCGAGCCCTTCGAGAATGGCGCGCACCTCATCGGGAAGCGGATGGGGGATCGGAAACACATTGAGGGCCGCCCAAAGCGAAGCCCAAAGCCGCAAAGCGTTCCACGGATTATACCCACCGCCGCCGACAATCATACGGATCTGCGCATGATCAATGACCGAAAGGATCGCGTTACGAAGCGACGGAATTGAGAGCGCCAAGCCGCAAAGCGGATCATCTTGCAAAGCGTCCGCTCCACTCATCACCAACACGGCTTCGGGTTTGAATCGATCAAGCGCCGGATGAATCTTCGTGCGCAGGAGCATTGAAAGTTCCTGATCATCAAATCCTTTTTGAACCGGAAAATTGAGCGCGGTTTCGGTTGAGTTTGTGCCGCTATTGGGCCAGCGCTTCTGCTCGTGAATTGAAATGGTGAGAACGCGCGGATCATCCATAAATTCATCTTCAACGCCGTCACCATGATGCGCATCGAAATCAAGATAGGCCACGCGCTCAAGGCCTTTGATCAACCAATGCTTGATCGCAAAAACAGGATCATTGGTAAAACAAAAGCCGCTTGCGCGATCAGGGCGTCCATGATGCGTTCCGCCCGCTGCAAAAAATACGGTGCGTTTTTGAAGCGCGAGATCAGCAGCAAGCGTAGCGCAGCCGACAAGTAACGATGTTCGTTCGAATAGACCAGTATAGATCGGATTATCAAGCGTGCCGATTTTGAATTTTTCACGCAACAAAGTTTGATCGCAATCAGGCTCATTCGCATGGATGAGCGCATCGAGATAGGCCGTATCATGAAAAGCCAGCATCGCCTCGCGCGTTGCAGCTTCACCTTCGAGATATTGTTCGGGCGGCAACCAATTCAATGCGTGGAGAACATCAATCAACGCGCCGACGCGGCGAATGGCAAGAGGATGACGCCCCGTGTGGCGCGGCGTGTGAAAAACCGGATGGCTGACAAGAAGGGGCGACACCAAAAGACAACGCTCTCACGGACAGTTGTGTATACAACTCAACTCCTAAAGCGCGGTGTGTCTTTCTGCAAAGGCTTAATTGCCGCGCCGATCATCAGCAATAAAAAACCCCCGACTATAATCACGGGGTCGCAGGCGCGGATTCAAGTTCAGGCCAAGAGGTCGTATTTGACCACGACATCGGGGTGGGCCCGTGTTTTGTAGCCGACCCAAGCGCGTAAGTTCTTTGACGTAAGAATTCCGTGAGCGCGCTTCGATCCGTAAAGCTTACAATGAAATCAGGCGATAGAGGCACGCCAATCGAGATGTCAAGTATGGAGCCCATACGGTCGCGTACTTCTTTGAAAATCAAAGCGAGGCGCAATGTAGAGCTGATATGGCTCGCCATTTGGAAGAGGCGGCTATTTTGCCCGTGAAAATAAACCGGCACCACATGTGCGCGCGAACGCTGAATGAGTTGCGCGGTAAAGGGTTGCCACGGCCAATCCGTCGCTGGCTTTTGACCGAGCCGATCCGGTGATGTCGAAATCGCGCCCGCGGGAAAGACAACAATCGAGCCACCTTGATCAAGATGCGTGCGGGCCTTTTTGCGTATCTCAAGATTGGCAGCGGTCGCTTCAGCGGTGCCAGAAAAGTCAACAGGCAAGAGAGAGGGCCTGACTTCTGGGCCACGCAACAAAGCGGCATGTGTGAGAACAAGAAAATCTTTACGAATTTTCTCCATCAACCAGCAAATCGTAATTCCATCGAGCACGCCATAGGGATGGTTAGCGACAACAACCAAGGGCCCTGTCTTTGGCACGGCATTTAATTCATGATCGTCGAGTGGAATCTTTAAGTCGAGTAAACGCACCGCCGCTTGCCAGAAACTTTCGCCTTGAAACGGATTTATTTGGTTCAATTCATAAAGCCGTTTCAATTCGGGTTGGCCGTTTATTTTTTCGTCCGCGCGAATCGTAATTTGTTGCAGAAGGGGTTGCGTGAGCTCTGAATAAGAAAAGCGAGTGTGTTCCATAATAAAACTGTCACATGATTTTCATGACAGGATGATGACGGTAGAAAATGCGCTCTACAGGTCAGGCCGCTTGGGACAGGCGTGGTCTAATTGCGCGGCTTACATTATCGATAAATTGCTGCGTGGCCGCCGCATGCGAATAGAGCAGTGCAAAATTTCGGCAAGACTCGCGCTTAATCGAGAGCGCAGTAATTGCAGCTTTTCGAAGATCTTGATGCGCAACGCCCACTTGAGCTTCAAGAATTGATGGGACGACACCCGCAGTCGGGAAAGTTGCGACCGGTGTCCCACAGGCAAGA